>JACQDI010000401.1 GCA_016201195.1 Acidobacteriota bacterium
AGCGTGGTCGCGTCGGCGGGCAGCAGCGCCACCAGCGACGAGTCCAGCGTAATGGCCTGCGCCTTGGCCGGCCGCTCCCCGTGGAACAAGTACACGCCGATCCCCAGCGCCGCCACCGCCACGAACACTCCCAACCAAACCGACTTCCGCATATTGCCTCCTAATAATCTCTTCTCGCGAAAATCCACAGCCCGGCCCCCAGCATCACCGCCCCGAAGGCAGCCTAACTCCACAGCGGCATCCAGCTCTCGAAACCCTTGCCTTCGAGCGCCAGCCGCGAGCTGTTGCCCAAGTCGTAAACCTTCGGGCACAGGTAGTAAAGCCACTTCATCAGGTCGCGCGACCACTGCTGCCGGAACAGCGGCGCAATCTTTTCGTGCTGGGCAAGCAGCGGGCTGACCAGGATGAAGAAGTAGGTGACCATGGTGGCCAGCACCGCGCTGTTCGAGGCCACCGACACCAGCAGCACCACTGTCAGCATCACCGCGAAGGCAAACGCTGCGAGCACCGCCGCCCACAGGAAGCTCGATTTCCAGATCCCGGTCTTGAGTCCCAGCACCGCCCACACCCCGAGCACGAGGTAGAACATGTTGCAGACGATCACGGCCAGGGTGCCGGCGAAGCGGCCCAGCAGCAGGCGGAGCCGCGAAACCGGCTTCGAGAGCAGCAGCTCGATGCGTCCCGGCTCGAACACGGTGGGAATCAGGCCGGCTGCCGCGAAGATCGACAGGAACAACCCGGCGGTAAACAGGAAAGCCGCCACGCCGCCCAGGATGCGGGTGACCATCAGGTCCACGTCCACCAGCCGCCCGCGGTTCACCTCCTTGCCAAACAGGGTCACCGCGGCCCGCGCTCCCTCCACTAGGTCGATGTTGAGCGCCAGCAGGAAGAACAGGATCAGCAGGGTCGAGCAGGCCAGAAACCCCCAGAAGATTTTTCGCGCGAAGCTCTCGCGGAAGGTGTCGCGAACGAGGGCGAGAGTTTGGGTGGCGGCGCTCATTTGGTTTCCTTGGGCTCGTCCATCGTTCGGACAAATACGTCCTCCAGTGTCGAGCGCTGGTGAATCACCGATTCAATCTCCGATCCGGCTTCGCGCAGCACGTCAATGGCCTGGTTCACCGCTTCCCGGTCGGCAAACTGAAAATCGACAAAGCCGTTGTTGGCGGCGACGCTCAAGGCTTTCTCGCGGAGCCGCTCGCGAGCCGCTTCGCTGACGCCGGCTGCCGAGACCCGGTAGCCGCTGCCGGCGGTGAGTTCGGCGAGCGGCCCGGCCAGCGCCACTTTGCCCTGGCGGATGATGGCCACCTGCTCGCACAGCAGCTCCACCTCGGATAACAGGTGGGAGTTCAGAAACACCGTGGCGCCCTCGCGCCGCAAAGCGCCAAGGATGTCGCGGATCTGCCGCCGCCCCACCGGATCCACGCCGTCGCTCGGCTCGTCGAGGATCAGCAGCGAGGGCCGGTGCATCAGCGCCTGGGCCAGGCCCAGCCGCTGGAGCATGCCCTTCGAGTACTTTCCGATGCGGACCCCACCCCAGTCGGTCAGGCCGACCAGCTCGAGCAGCTCCCCGGCCCGGCGCCGCCGTTCCTGCGCCCCCATTCCTGACAGCGCGGCATAGAAATCCAGCATCTGGAACCCGGTATTGTAGGTCGGGAAACGATGGTTTTCGGGCAGGTAGCCCACCGACCGCCGGGCCTCGATCTCGTGACAATCGCGCCCGAACAGGCGCGCCCTTCCCGCCGTGGGATACACGGAGGTCAGCAGCAGCTTGACGAAGGTCGTCTTCCCGGACCCGTTCGGCCCGAGCAGCCCGAACGCTGTCCCCGGCTCGACGTGGAGCGTGATCCCGTCGACCGCCCGCACCACCCGCCCCGACCAGAAGCGCCGGAAATGCTTGGTCAGCCCTTCGGTTTCGATGATGGGCCCGGGCATATATCTCTCAGTGTAGCTACGAGAGGCCGCCCTGGAAAGTTCCAATTTGTCTTAAGCCAGCGCCTGCTTGCAGTATTCGAAGCACTTCCGCACTTCAGCCACCGTGTCGGCGCCCTTGTACTCGTACTCGATGTTGGCGGGGATCTTGAGCTTCTTCTGGCGCAGAAACGCCAGCACCTCCTTGATGGGCGTGTCGCCTTCGCCGAACGGCACATTCTCGCCCTGGTTCTTCTTGCGGTCCTTGATGTGGATGGTCAGGATATCGCGGTAGTGCTCGCTTAAGAACTTCACCGCGTCGAAGCCGGCAGCGGTGAAGTGGCCGATATCGAAATTGATGGCGATGTACTTCGACCGGCCCTTCATGGCTTCGGCGAAGTTGTCCGGCGTGGCGAATTCGTTGGGCTTGATGTTGGAGTGGTTATGCATGCCCACGCGCATCTTGTACTTCCGGGCGAAGGGATCGATGCGGGCCGCCGCCTTGACGTTGGAGGAGGCCGTAATCACCTTCGCTCCCAG
>JACQDI010000402.1 GCA_016201195.1 Acidobacteriota bacterium
GTCGAAGCGGCCCGCCGCTTTTGTCAGGGGAAGGCCTGATAGTCGGCCAGCACTTCCCCCGGCGATTGCGCGCTTCCCAGCAGCCGCACCTCGTCCAGCGCCGCATGGAGGTAACAGCCGTCATACCAGGAGGCTCTCCCTAGAAACAGATCAATTGCCGCCTGTGCGGTGAAGCCGGGAAACACCGCCTGCGCGTCCTGGATGCCGTTGAGATAGATCGCCCCGGCGCGCGTCGCCCCGTCGTAGGTGACGGTGAGGTGATACCAGGTGTTCAGGGCGAGCGCCGCGTTCGAGACCAGCCACGGCGCGTTCGCCGGCAGGCTCGCCACCGAAAAGACCGCCCTACCACTGGAGTGAATCCCCACATACCAGCCCTGGTAGTTGCCGCCGTAATCGGCCGTGACCACGCCCCAGCCCGCCGGCAGCGACAGCAGCTTGATCCACGTCCGGAAGGTGAAGCTCGCCGGGCTCAAAGCGGGGGAGGCGGGGACCCGGACCCAATCGGAGGCCCCGTTAAAGCTCCGCGCCGAGTTCCGCTTGCCGGGGACCATTGTGGTCCCGTGCGCGGCGCCGCTGTGCCCGTTCCCGGAGCTGTCGGCGAGCGTCGTTCCGGAATCGTCCAGCTTCCACTCGGCAGCCACGAGCGAAGGCCGCGCCAGAAAGGATAGGTAGTCGCTCGCGATTTCGGCCGCCGTTTTCGCCGCGGGGTACACCCGAACTTCGTCGAGCGCCGCATTGAGATAGTATCCGTCATACCAGGAGGCGCGGGCAAAATAGAGGCTCGCCGCCGGCGCCGGCGTGAAACCGGCCACCATCCCCTGGGCGTCGGGCGCGCCGTCGATGTAGAGAGTCGTCAAGCGCGCCGCCCCGTCATAGGTTGCGGCCACGTGATACCACTGCCCGAGCGCCAGGGCCGTCGAGGAGAGCAGCCACGGCGCGCTCGATGGCAGGCTGGCCACCGACACGATCACCCGGCCGCTGGCGTGCACGCCCACGTACCACCCCTGATAGTTGCCTCCGTAATCGGCGATCGCCACGCCCCAGCCCGCGGCTGACGGGTACGAGAGGAGCTTCACCCAGAGCCGCACCGTGAACGAGGCCGGGCTGAAGGCATCCGAGGCGGGCACGCGCGCGTAATCCGTCGAGCCGTTGAAGCTCCGCGCGCCGCTCAAGACACCCGGGGCCGTCACTCCGCTGACCGTGCCGTGGCGGGCGTTGCCGGAGCTGTCGGTGAGCGTTGCGCCAGTATCATCAAAGCGCCAGTCGGCGACGAGTGCCGCATTGGCCGGGGGCGGCGGCGGAGCCGGGAAGCTCTGGTAGTCGGCCAGGACCTGCGCCGGCGTCTGCCGTACCGGCAGCAGCCGGGCCTCGTCCAAGGCGGCGTTCAGGTAGTAGCCGCCGAACCAGGAAGCGCGGGCGAGCGTAAGCGGGAGCGCCGATTGCGGAGTGAAGACGGGGAACGCGGCCAGCGTATCGAGGGCTCCATTGATGTAGATCGCTCCCTCCCGTGTCGCTCCGTCATAGGTAGTGGTTAAGAGATACCAGCGCTGGATCGCCAGCGCCGCGTTCGAGACCAGCCAGGGGGCGCTCGTGGGAAGGCCGGCCACCGAGAACATTACCCGCCCGCTCGCGTGGATACCGACATACCAGCCTTGGTAGTTGCCGCCGTAGTTGGCCGTGACCACGCCCCAGCCGCCCGCGGCCGGGTACGAGAGCAGCTTGACCCAGGTGCGAAAGGTAAAACTGGACGGGCTGAAGGCGGGCGAGGCCGGCATTTCGGCCCAATCGCTCGTGCCGTTGAACGCGCGGGCGCTGCCTGCCGCCCCCAAAAACGCCGCGGATCCATAGCCGTGGGTCACCCCCTGCCGGCCGTTGCCTGAGCTGTCGGCGAGCGCCACGCCGTCGCCCGCGCCCGTTTCTTCGAAACGCCACTCGGCCGCCGGCCCCGCCACCGTAAGAGTTACAGGAATCACCGCCGGCGAGCCGGTCGCTCCCGGAGCACTGACGGTCACCGTCCCGTTGTAGGTCCCTCCAGCCAGCGAGCCGGTTTGGGCGGTCACGGTGAGCGTGCTGTTTCCCGTCCCCGAGACCGGAGAGACGCTGAGCCAGCCGCCGCTCGACGCCGTCGCCGTCCAGCTCAGAACCCCCGCGTCGAGATTCGACACCGCGAGCAACTGCGGCGCGGGACTCGGCCCGCCGGCCACCGCTGTATACGCCAGTGACGCCGGCGTCACGCCCAACACGGGCAGACCGGTCAGCAACCGCCGCACGCTCACGTTGTCGATGTACCAGCCCTCCGTCGAGTTCGAGAAGGCGTCCAGGGTGTCGAACAGAAACCGCAGCAGAATAGTGCTCCCGGCGTAGCGGGAAATGTCGACCTTATGATGGTCAAACGCGACGCCGTCGCTGTTGTGGGCCAGCGTGGTGAGCGTTTCCCAACTCGAGCCTCCGTCGCGGCTCACCTCGACCCACCCGCTGTCATAGTTCAGGTAGGGATCGCAACCCGCCGCGCTGAGCGCGTAGCAGTGACCGAACCCTTCCGCCTTGAAGAGCTGGTCCCATTCCAGGATTGCCCTGGTCCCGGCGGACAGCACGATGGCCGGCGACGTGAGGGATCCGCTGGTGCGGGCGCCGGTCGCGTAGTTGCCCGTGGCTTCCTGGCCGTACCACCAGGATTTGGAACCGCCGGCCGCACGCCGCGAGGTCAGGTGCCACAGGCCGGTGGCGATCCAGCCGTTGGTCCCGCCCTCCATGTCATCGGAGAAGACCCCGGCGCCGGGCTGCGGCAGCGTGCCCCCGCAGGCGCCCGGCTGGTCGTAGCTTTCGAACACGCTCAGCGCCGTGTCGTTGGGCTGCCCGGCCTGGACGTGGTTCAGCGCCGCCGAGGCGCCGAATCCGCGCTGGGCGAAGACCTTCCATACGGCGCAGGAATTGAGGCCCATGGCCTGCGCCGCTTGCAGGATGGCGTTGCGCGCGTCGAGCATGGAGGGCCGGGCCGGCGTCAGCTTCAACGCCGTGGTCACAAGTTGCTCGAACACCGGCTTGCTGAGCGCCCCGCGCAAGTCCCACAGCGCGGTGGCCCAGATCTCTCCGTCCCGGTGCATCTGCGGCAGGTCGACGATCAACGAGAGCGGCCCGACGTTGCGCCGGTACAGGGTTCCGAGGCGCCCGAAGGTGTGCGGGCTATTGTCGTAGGCCACCGAGCGGATGCCGGTGGCCGGCGTGGCGGAGACGTACTCTCCCATCACCGGACTGTTTGTGAACGAGCAGGCATAGGCGTCGCTCCACCCCTCGCCCAGGGCCGCGCTGTGGACGAGCGGCAGGACGTTGACATTGCCCGGCCCACCCACCAGGCGCGTGGCCAGGCCGTGTACGTATTCGTGCGTGATGATGTCGGCGTCAAAGTCGCCGTCCCGCCGCAGAAATGTCCCGTTGTCGGTGAACAGGGAAATTTGCATGCGGGGCGAGGAGCCATCGGGGGGCGTGGCAAAGTTAGAATTGTTCAGCCCCGACCCATCCTGCGCATCCGCCAGCACCGGATCGCCTCCAAAACCGCCGCGTCCGAAGTTGTCCGCCTGAAAATTACCCGCCGCCTCGTCGAAACCCAGCCCGTAGAGCCAGTCGTGCAGCGCGTTGTTCCAATAGAACAGGTTCGTCACCGCCGCTGA
>JACQDI010000388.1 GCA_016201195.1 Acidobacteriota bacterium
CCGAGTTTTGACAGAGTACGCCGGCGGGTCCGCCAACTGACCCGGCCCAGGGGTTAACCCAGCCTACGTCGGAAAGACCGGACGGAAGCCCGCGATGGCGCGCGGCCTGGGGCGCCGCCGCCCAAGAACCTGCCACGGCTAACGCGCGAGGGGTTGGGAAAAAACATCGGGGCCTCGCGCGCGCGTATAAGAGGGAGACGTTACGGCCAAGCGACAAGCCAGGGGGCCCTGTAGCCGAGAGCTATAGGTCTCTCGCCCAGGCGGCGCTTCAAACAGTGTGTACCCGAAATGATTTTTTCTGTTGACGACTGAAACAGCCGCGTGATATCGATGGGGTAGAACGCGCGAAACGCGTTCCCCAGGGGGGCGGGCCCTCTCGAAACAAACCCACAGCCCGCCACAAGAGAGCCGGGACTCTCGCAAAACTCCATCCCGCATCTTCGACGGTACCCCTGTCTCCAAATGCAACCGACAATACCGCTGTACGCAGCCGACGGCGAGCTCTGCGACTGGATCTCTGAGCAGCGCATGGCTCGGCTCGATCGGTTGGGGTTGATCCGGGTGGTCCGGCACAAGAAGGGGCACGTCGCGCGTTGCATTCTGCACCGGCGGCCCGGCGATCCGAAGCTGGTGCGCCTGGCAGATTATCTGGGCACGCGCTATAGCTTCCGCGAGCACCTCGACAACGGCCGTCTGTGCTGGCGGCTGCGCCGTCTCGGCCGGGGAGACGAGCTACGGCCGGTATTCCTGCGGGTGGTTGCCGACTGCCTGATCGCTTCACCATGAATGCGTTCGAGACCCGAGTCGAAGGGAAGTTCGTGGCGATTGAGCGCGGGCTGCTTATGCGCGGTTGTCATGGTCTCGTACCGGGTCTGATGAGAGGTGTCATCCTGATGCGATCGCGGGTTACGACGGTGAAGATCCCGCTCCAGTCGTCCCTTGATCGGAGCACAGCCAGGGCAATCTCGGTGAAGTGAGAGGGAGACTCGGCGTCGACCCGAAACAGGATCACACCGCATTCCGCCGGCAAGCCGCGGTGGAAGACAAGCTCACCGAAGTCCTTGTCGAGTGTGAGCAGAGTGAGCTTTTCGCTGGTGCATCTGGCAAGGACGTCCTCGTCGATCGAACCGGGGCTGTCCTCGCTCACCCACGCTATGTCAAAACCCTGCTCCCGTAAGGCTTGGAGGGCTGGACGAGGGAAGTTCTCGTCACCGAGAAACTTCATGCAGTCTTCAGCGGATAGACCCGCTCCGCATGCAGCACCTCGCTCGCATAGGCAAGGCAGGCGCGGATATCTTCGGCCGTGAGATTGGGATAGCTGTCAAGGATCTGCTCCTGTGTCCAGCCTTGGGCCATCAGATCGACGACGAGCTCGACGGCTATGCGCGTGCCCTTCACGACCGGTTTTCCGACCAGGATCTTCGGGTCTACGCTGATGCGGTCTTGCCAGTTCATCGAGACCAAGGATACCAGACGTCGAGGCCGTCCGTCGCAAGCAACTGACGGTGGGTCCTTCCTGGCGCCTGCCGGCCGAGGGTGGAATGGTGGCACAATTTCGCTACCGTCAGCGGTGAAAAGAGGTCGTCAGGGTCGTCACCTCGGAAATCGTTCTGCGTATTTGCAGCGACTTACGTGACGACCTGCACGGTGGGCCGAGGTAGTCAGTCGTCGGCCCAGGTCGTCGGGCGTGACCGAGGTCGTCGGTCGTCACAACCAGCGATGATTTCCCCAGCGATAGCCAAACGCATTGAGCTCTGGCCGATCGACAAGCTGGTCCCCTACACCAGGAACCCGCGCACCCACTCGGACGCCCAGGTGGCCCAGATCGCGGCGAGTATTGCCGAATTCGGCTTTAACAACCCGTTGCTGGTCGACAGCAAGGCGGGGATCATCGCCGGGCACGGTCGGCTGCTGGCCGCGCGGAAACTGGGCCTCGCCGAGGTGCCGGTCATCGTCCTCGACCACTTGAGCGAGACACAACGGCGAGCCTACATCATCGCCGACAACCGTCTCGCGGAACTGGCGGGCTGGAATGATGAGTTGCTGGCTCAGGAGTTCGCGGCGCTCGAGGCCGAGGGCTTTGATCTTGGCCTGACCGGCTTCAGCGAGCAGGAACTCGCGGAGCTGCTTCGGGACGCGGACGCCGCGAGTACCACGGAGCCGGAAGAGGAGATCCCCGAGGCTCCCGCAGTTGCTGTTACGCAACCGGGCGACCTCTGGCTCATTGGACCCCATAGGCTGATCTGCGGGGACTGCCGCGATCCTGGGGTCGTCAGCACACTGTTGGAGGGCGCCAAGGCCAACGTGGTCGTCACCTCACCCCCTTACGCCACCCAGCGCGAGTACGATCCGGCGAGCGGCTTCCGCCCGGTAGCGCCCGAGGAATACATCAACTGGTATCGGGCCGTGGCCGACAATATCGCCTCGGTCCTGGCGGCGGACGGTTCCTATTTCCTCAACATCAAGGAGCACGCCGAGGACGGGGAGCGGCACCTCTACGTCAAGGATCTGACGATCGCCCACGTGCGGCAGTGGGGCTGGCAGTTTGTGGACGAGTTCTGCTGGCGCAAGACCGACAATGGCGTGCCGGGCGGGTGGGGTAACAGGTTCAAGAATGCGTGGGAGCCGATCTTCCACTTCACAGGCGCGGGAGCCGCGATCAAGTTCCGGCCCGAAGCGGTGAGCCATCCCTCAGACGGCGTCTTCGATTATTCGCCCGAGACTCCGCGATCAAGGAGCGGCAGCGGACTGCTCGGCGAGCACCCGCACCGCGAAGGCCTGGCCCGGCCGAGCAACGTAATCGAAGCCAAGACGGAGGCCTCGCAGGGGTCGCATTCGGCGCCGTTCCCGCGGGCGATTCCGGAGTTTTTCATCAAGGCGTTTTCTGATCCGGGGGACGTGGTCTTCGATCCCTTTCTCGGAAGCGGCACCACGATGGTCGCCGCCGGACTGGTGGACCGCATCGGCTACGGCCTTGAAATCAGTCCGGCCTACTGCGATGTCGTCGTGCGGCGCGTGACGAACGCGCTGAACTGCACCGCCCTGTTGGCGGGTATCAATCAGACCTTCGAGGACGTAGCGGTAATGCGTGGCGTTCCGGCCGAGCCGCCTACGACGCGACACGCCCTGGACGCGAGATCCATCCGACACAAGAACGGCATGCCGTATTATGGCCCGCGCAAGCGCACACGCGAGGCTCTTCAACCTGTGTAGCCAGGTCCCAAGCCAGTGATGAATCACCTCCAAG
>JACQDI010000389.1 GCA_016201195.1 Acidobacteriota bacterium
CTTCAGATCGAGCGTCGGCGCCGACCAGACGGCGGCTCCGGAGGGCCCATAGAGCTGAACTCCCGATTCCTTCTTCTTGGCCGGTGTCGGCGGGTCGGGGATGGTGTAGGTTTTCCAGATCTGCCTGCCGCTGCGTACGTCAAGCGCCACCACGCTGCCGCGGAACTTGCAGCACTCATACTTGGGGTTGCCGCTCGAGACCTCCTCGACCGAGGAAACCGGCACATAGAGGCGCCCCTGGTGCAAGCGGGGCGAGCCGGTGACGCGAGCCATTGGGTGGTCGTCGACCTTGGTCTTCCACAGCAGCGCGCCGGTCGAGGCGTTCACGGCATAGACGTTGGCCGCTAGATCGCCGAAGTACGCAGCGTTGGCCGCCGGGTCGACGTTGATGGCCGCACGCACGCCGGCGGTCGCTTTGTAGGACCAGTAGATACAGCCCGTGGCGGCGTCGAGCAAGTAGACCTCGCCGCCCGGGCTGCCCAGGAGCAGCCGCCCGCCGGCGACCGTAGGATGCGCTTCGGCGGCGCTCGAGCCGGCGTATCCGAAGGCCCATTTCACTTTCAGGCGAGGAACCTGGTTCGCGCTAAGGCCGGCCATGGAGGCAGGCTGGAAGCGGGTGTTGGCGGGGTCGGGGCTCCAGCCGTTCCAGCGCGGGCCGGCAGCCAGGTTCGGGCTCGCGGAGGCGCCGGCCGCGCAAAAGCCGGCCTTAGCCTCGACCTCGACGGTCGCTGTGCTCAGGAACGCGGCGATCGCTCGCCGGTCGGCGGCGCTCAACGCGGCGGCATGGACCTTCATGCTGCCGGTCTCCATGGCCGCGACGATCCGTGCCGCGGTCATGTTGCCCATGGCGCGGCGGTCGGGAGCGCGGGTCTCTGGGTTCGGCGATTCGTGGCAGACGGCGCACTGCTTCCGGTAAAGCGCGCCCCCGTCCGGCTCGGCGGCCCAGGTGGCTGCGGCGAACAACAGCGTGCAAAGGATGCTTCGGCGCCCGGTCATGCTGGCTATGTTAGATTGAGTAGCCATGAAAATCCAGCGCCGCTCCCTGATCTTTTTTTTGGCCCTCGGAGCCGCGGCCTTCGGGCAACCGGCGTTCACCCCGCCCGAGGAGATCGAGTTCCGCCGCGCCAGCATCATCAGCGAAGGCACGCGCATGTCGGCCGAGCTGTTCAGCCTGAAATCGCTCGCCGGCAAGAGACTGCCCACGGTGATTATGTGCCACGGCTGGGGCGGCGTCGCCGCCGGATTACGCTTGCAGGCGATGGACTTTGCCCGGGCCGGCTATTTCGTGGTGGCGTTTGACTACCGTGGCTGGGGCGAGAGCGACTCGCGGCTCCTCCTGACCGGCCCGGCGCCTAAGGAGCGCCCGAATCATCGCTTCACCGCCGAGGTGCAGGAAGTGCGCGAGGTCGTGGACCCGCTGGACATGACCACTGACCTGCTCAACGCCATCCACTGGGTGCAGGGCGAGCCGCAGTGCGACACGCATCGCATCGGCTTGTGGGGATCGAGCTACTCCGGCGGCCACGTGGTCTACGCCGCCGCGCGCGATCCGCGGGTGAAGGCCACCGTAAGCCAGGTGCCCGCCCTCGACTCGCGCAACGTCATCGCGACGGAAGCCGAGCGCAACAAGACCTACGAGGAGGCCACCAGACGCGCGCGCGGCGAGATCGGCTATCCGCTGCCCCGGGCGCGCATCGTCGGGAATCTCCAGGGCGGCCCGGTGAGAGAACGGCAGGCCCTCTACGCCCCGGTCGAGGACGCCGACAAGGCCCCCCAATGCGCCATGTTGTTCATCGTCGCCGAGAAGGAAGAGCTGTTCCGCAATGAAGACCACGCCGGCAAAGCCTACCTGCGCGCCAAGGGCCCCAAGAAACTGGTGACCATCCCCGGCATCACCCACTACGGGATCTATCGGGAAGCCCGGATGGAAGCCACCAAGCTGGGCATCGAGTGGTTTGATCTATACCTGAAAAAATAGCGCTATACTATCCGGCTAGAGAGAGCCGAGCGCATCGAATGGCAGCCAGGCCCAAGCGCAAGCCGCCTCCCCAAGAGAGCAGACGGGCATACAGTGAGGATGGCGTGGACCTGACACTGATTCGCTGGATGCTATCTCTTACACCTGCCAAGCGGCTCCAGGTCCTGCAGCGCAATGTACGATCCATTATGAGGTTGCGTGGCGAGACAAGCCGAGCCTGATTTTGTGGCCATCCTCCGGACCCTAACCAGGCACGAGGTGGATTTCATTGTAGTCGGCGGCGTCTGCGCGGTTCTGCACGGCGCACCCCTGAGCACATTTCACCTGGACCTGGTGCATTCTCGGAAACCGGACAATATTCATCGCCTTCTGACGGCCCTGGATGCGCTCGACGCGCATTCCAGAATCCAGCCGGAAAGGAAGGCCAGGCCAGGCGTCTCGCACCTGTCATCCCCGGGCCCTCAACTTCTCATGACGCGCTTCGGGCCACTCGATCTCCTGGGGACCATCGGCGCCGGGCGCGAATACAAAGATCTGGAGGAGCACACGATTGAAATGCGCGTGGACAGGGGGATCAAGGTAAGGGTTCTAAAGCTGGACTCCCTAATCCGGATCAAGAGCGAGACGGCCGGCGAGAAGGACAAGGCCGCCTTGCCTCTCCTCCGGCGGACCCTGGAAGAGAAGTCCCGCGGCTAGCGATTAGAGGCCCTTCCGGTCGCCGGCCGAGACGGGCACTTGCTCGGGCGCAGCCCGGCGGGTAGCCAGCTTGTGTTTCACGACTTCGATGATCCCCGGCAGGAACGACACGAAGATGATCAGCAGGATCACCTTCTCGAAATTGTTCTTCACGACCGGGACCTCACCCAGCAGGTAGCCGAGCGTGGTCAGGCTGAAAACCCAACCGATGCCTCCGAAGACGTTGAAGGCGATGAACCGCCGGTAATCCATTTTGCCGATGCCTGCCACGTAAGGGGCGAAGGTGCGGATGATGGGGATGAAACGGGCGTAAATGATGGTCTTGCCGCCGTGCTTGGCATAGAACCGCTGTGTGCGCTCCACGTGCTTCTTGTGAAACAAGCGCGAGTCCTCGCGGTTGAAGATTCGAGGCCCAGTGTGTCGGCCCAGCAGGTAGCCGACGCTGTCGCCCATTACCGCCGCCGCCATCAGCACCACGTTCACCAGGTAGATATCCAGCTTCCCCGCGCCGGCGAATACCCCGATGGTGAACATCAGCGAGTCGCCCGGCAGGAAGACGCCCACTGCCAGCCCCGTTTCGGCAAACACCACCGCGAACAGAATCGCGTAGCCCGGCCAGCCTTGCAGGAACTGCACCAGCTTCCAGGGGTCGGTGACGGTGCGGAGAAAATCGAGGAGCGCCTGCATTCAATCCAGTGTACCATTTAGGGATTTGGTGATTTGGTGATTGAAAACGCTCCTGCGGCAAGGCGCCAATCACCAAATCAACAAATCACCAAATCAATCGCGCTGGAGGTTGCCATGAGGCTTCTGCTACTTCGAGCGCGGTCGCGAGCTGCGATTGCGCAGCCAGATGTCGCTCGCGATGCTCGAAGGCCAGGAGAAATTTTCGCTCCAGGACGTGCAGCGGCTGAAATTCAACACCAGGATGCTGCTCGCCGACCGGGTCAAGCCGGACCTGCTGCGGGCGGCCCGGCAGGCGGCGAATCCCTCGCCGGACCTGAAGCGCGGCCTCGAGTTGCTCGAGGCCTGGAACGGCCACGTGGCGAAGGACAGCAAAGGCGCCGTGTTGTTCCAGCGCTTCTGGGACACTTATAGCGCGGCCGTCCAGCAGCCCTACGCGGTCGCCTGGGATCCCAAGAACCCGGCGAAGACTCCGTCGGGGCTGGCGGATCCGCCGAGCGCCGTGAAGCATCTCGAGCAGGCCGTGGCCTGGACGCGCCAAACCTACGGCTCGGAAAGCGTCGCCTGGGGCGAGGTGCACCGGGTCCGGGTCGGAGACGTGGATGTGCCGGCCGACGGAGCAGGCGGCGAGTACGGCCTGTTCCACGTGGTCAGCTTCGCGCCTGCGCCGGACGGCAAGCGAGTTGCCAACAGCGGCGACGGCTGGATTCTGACCGTGGAATTCTCGAAGCCTATCACGGCGTATTCGGTGCTGGCCTACGGCGAGACCTCGAACCCCGCCTCCAAGCACCACAGCGACCAGGCGCGCCTGTTCGCCAACCACCAGTTCAAGCGCGTGTGGTTCACCGAGGCCGAGATCCGGGCTCACCTGGAGCGCGCGTATCACCCGGGTGAGTGATCTTCCGGCTGGCTTGCGTTCTCTGCTCTTCGTGCGGCGCGCCCATGCAGTGGACACCTGTAGCGCCGCTTATAGCGCCGCTCTAGTCTGCTTGACTCGCATCCGGCACAGTGGTAGAGATAGCCATAGGGGCAATCCAGGTTTAGCCACGCGACAAGGAGGCCGCCAATGAGGAAAGACCATGGGTGGCGTGCAGAGAGGCTGGGTCTATCTCTTACGATTTTTCTCCTCTTCATTTCCCAGTGCGCCGGCCAGACCACCTTTGGTTCGATCACCGGCACGGTGACCGACCCGAGCGGCGCAGTTGTCCCGGACGCCAGTGTCACGGTGACCAACGAGGGCACGGGGATCGCGCGGAAAGTGACCACCGGCGCCGGCGGGGTGTTTAACGTGCCCAACCTGGATCTCGGAACGTACCGGGTTACGATCGCCGCCTCGGGATTTGCTCGATACGAACGGGGCGGACTGATCCTGAGCACCAACCAGGTGCTGAATGTGGACGCCGGCTTGGAGCTGGCTACTACCGCCACCGTCACAGAGGTTCGAGCGGCCACGACCAACATCAGTACGGAAACGAGCTCCTTGACCGATGTCAAAACGAACCAGATCCTGGAGCAGTTGCCGCTGGAGATGAGCCGCCACCTGGCTGATAAGGGCTTCTACACATACACGTTTCTCAACACGGGGACGAGCTCGGTTACCTACACGAGCATTCCGGTTATCAACGGCATTCGCACGCAGTCGGGAACTTTGCCCACCATGGATGGGATTGCCGTGACGGCCTACTCCGGAGGCGCCAGTCCCGTTCAGCCCAGCTTCGAAGCGATCCAAGAGGTCAA
>JACQDI010000390.1 GCA_016201195.1 Acidobacteriota bacterium
CTTCGGCCTGCGCTACGAGCTGTTTGCTCCGCCTTACGATGTGCTCGACGAGTGGGCGAACTTCAATGTGGTCACGGGACGGCTGCTGCTGGCCAACCGCGCCGGCAACAGCCGTCGATTGCGCAACCTCGATACGAACAACTTCGCGCCCCGCATGGGGATCACCTACCTACTGACGTCGGACCGCAAGACGGTCCTACGCACGGGATTCGGCGCCTCTTTTCTGGAGGCCGGGCAAGGCGGTGGCCAGCTCTACAAGAACCTGCCCTTCTTCTTCTCACAGGTCATCAGCACCGATCAGAACGGCCGTCCGCCCTTGCGCATCAGCGACGGCCTGCCGGTTCCGACACCGCCCGACATCAGCAACCAGGAAGAGCTTTCCTCTGGAAACCCGAATGCCTGGGATTTCGACCTGAAATCTACCCGGGCCATGCAGTGGAGCTTGGGCGTTCAGCGGGAGCTGTTGCAGGATCTACTGCTCGAGGTCTCGTACGTGGGCACCCGTACGCTGGGGCTGGTCTCAAATTACAACCTCAACCAGTCGTTTCCCGGCCCGGGCGCGCAAGGCCCCCGGCGCCCGCTGTTCCCCGTCAACCCGCGCGTCACCAATGTGACCTACCGGACCAACTACGGTGCTGCCAAGTACCACTCGCTGCAAACCCGCCTGCAGAAGCGGATGTCTCACGGCCTGTCGCTGGCGATGTCGTACACCTGGGCAAAGTACCTCGCTAATGCGGGCAACATCAATGGCGGCGGCAACGGGCCGCCGCAGAATGCGCAGTGCTTCCGATGCGAATGGGGCCCCATGCCCGACGACCGCCGGCACGTGATGGCGATCAACCATGTCTATGAGCTTCCCCTGGGGGTCGGACGGCAGCGGCTGAACCACGGCCTGCTCGCCCACATCGTCGGAAGCTGGGACATTTCCGGGATTTGGACAATGTCGACCGGCGAACACTTCACCCAGACCCTATCGGCCGCCGTCTCCAATTCGGCGGGCGGGGGCGCAGACCGGCCGGATCGCATCCGCGACGGTAATCTGTCCAAGGACCAGCGGACCATCGATCGCTGGTTTGACATCACGGCTTTTGTGCCCCAGCCGCAATTCAATTTCGGAAACGCGGGTCGTGGCATTCTGGAAGGGCCCGGCAACTTCAATGTCGACTTGGGGGTGCACCGCAACTTCCGCATCAGCGAGCGCTGGCAGCTCAGTTACCGATGGGAGCTGTTCAACGCCCTTAACCGTGCCAACTTTGCTGCGCCGGCCGCAGCCATCGGCAATCCGGTCGCCGGGCAGATCAGTGGCGCTGCCGCGGCCCGCATCATGCAAATGGCGCTGAAACTAAGGTTTTAGGACTATGCGGGGTCCGACGCGCAGAGAGTTTCTTTCGACCAGCACCGCGGGCTTTGCTGTTCCACAAGTGTCGGCGCCGGTAAGAGCGCAGGCTGCGGGGAGGCCCAAGAACATTCTGTTCTTACTCTCAGACCAGCACAAGCCGGGGGCGCTGGGTCTGCTGGGCGATCCCCACGCGCGCACTGCTAACCTGGACGCGCTGGCCCAGAGCGGCCTGCGCTTCGAACAGGCCTATTGTGCCAATCCTGTCTGCACGCCGTCGCGCGCCTCGCTGCTCACGGGCCTGTATACCCACAACCACCGCACTTGGAACAATGCCGTGCCCTGGCCCTTCGAAATCAAGACCCTGGCTCACCACTTCAGTCGGGCCGGGTACATCTCGGCGCTGATCGGCAAGATGCACTTCGTGGACGCCCAGACCCACGGCTTCGACTACCGGCTGGACTTCAACGACTGGTTTCAATACCTGGGGCCGAAGAGCAAGCTCTACGCCGAGGAACTCAGCCGCGCCAACTCCGGCTCCGGCCAGCCTCAGATTGACGATCTTTGGCGCGACTTCGGGGACCCTTGGATCGGCGTCCGCGAACTGGACGACCGCCAGGGCTCGGTCCACATGGGCCGCGCATCGAAGATCCCCGAACGGGACCATTTCGAAAGCTTCGTAGCCCGAGAGACCGTCCGCTTCCTGAAGCGCTTCGGCAAACAGCACCCCTTTTTCCTCATCAGCTCCTACCTGAAGCCGCATGACCCGTTCATGCCGCCGGAAGGCTTTGCGCGGATGTTTTCCGCAAGCAGCGTCCAGTTGCCGGGCACCTACGGCAAGGTGGACCTGAACAAAGTTCCGCGAGAGATCCGCAACCGCATCGAACTGGACCGCGGGAATCCAGAGATCAAGGACCCGGATCTGGCCGGGCAGCGGATCGCCATGTATTACGGCAATGTGGCCCACCTGGATCATTGCCTGGGGCAGGTGCTGGAGGCCCTACGGGCGCTCGACCTCGAAAAGGATACCGTCGTCCTTTATAGCTCGGACCACGGCGAGATGCTGGGCGAGCACGGGCTGTGGCACAAGTTCGTCTTTTACGAGCCCTCGGTGGGGGTGCCGCTGATTTTCCGCGTGCCCGGGCTGACGCAGGGTGGGGCGGTGTGCCGCACGCCCGTTAGCCAGGTGTCGTTGTTCGCCACGCTGTTGGAACTTTGCGGATTGTCCGTTCCTTCAGGCCTGGATGGCGACAGCCTACTGCCTTTGCTCCGAGATCCTGGCCGGCGGACTGATGCCCCCGTCTATGCGGAATTCGCGCTGCGAACCCCAAACGCCCGCTACATGATCCGCCGAGGGGAGTGGAAGTATAGTTTCTACGTCAACGACATGCCGGAACTTTATAACCTGCGTCAGGACCCACTCGAAATGAACAATCTAGCGCTCGAGCCGGAACACAGGACCCGGGCCGAGGAACTGAAGGCAGATATCTTGGCCTGGTACCGTCCTCCGGAACTAATGGGTTGATTCCCCGCTGCCGCGATCAACGGGGGTTAGGAGAGCCAATGACGCGACGGGATCTTCTCGTTTCGTTCACGACAGCCGCTGGCAGCGCCTGGGCACAGGGGCCGCAGCGGGCCAAGATGTGGAAGCCCCGGCTCGGGGTACTGGGAAAATTCTCGGAGGCCAACCTGGAATTCGCCCGTGGGGAAGGGTTCACCAGCATCGGCCTATGGGCCAACCCCAAGAGCCGGCTAGATGTTACTACGCTCACTGACGCGCAGTTCGAGATGGTGAAGTCGGCTATCGCCCGCTCGGGTCTGCATTTGTCCGTACTGGCATCGGTGCAGAACCACATCTCCCCGGATGCGGATGCGCGGAATCGCGCCAATGCGTACTTCAGCAACGTGATCACGCTCGCCGGCAGGCTCGGTGTACCCTACGTCGGCACCTCTTCTGGCACCATGCCCGGCCGGCCCCTGCTGGAACAGGTGGACCAGATTGTGCGGGTCTACACCGAAAAGTACTTCCCCCTCTGCGAGAAGTACCGGGTTCGCATCTTGTGGGAGCCGTGGGCGGGTGGGCCTAACATCGCCACCGGGCCGGTGGGCTACGAGGCGCTGTTCAAGGCCTTCGGCGCCTCACCTCACGTCGGCCTACAGTACGATCCGTCTCATCTGGTCTGGCAGATGATGGACCCCATCCAGTGCGCGCGAGACTTCGTGGACAAGATCTACGATATTCACCTGAAGGATACCGAGATTCTCTGGCCGGTGCTGCGGAAAGTCGGCATCAATCCAGTGAACAACGCACGCTGGTGGCGTTTCCGTCTGCCGGGCTTCGGTGCGATCGATTGGGCCGCCTTCTTCACCGTGCTGATGGACGCGGGTTATGAAGGTGCGATGAACATCGAACACGAGGACGCTCTGTACGGCTGGCCCTATCCTGGGGACGATTTCAGTGAAGAATACAAGACAGGGTTTCGCGTGGCGCATCGCTACCTGCGCCAGTTTGTTCCTGATTAGCAGGGCGGGCGTGCTGCTGGACCAGCCGAGACCGAAGCCGAAGGCGTCGGCGCAAGCCGACGGCAAGGTCTGGCGCACAGGTGGGACCTACGGTTTTTGAGGCCTGACTCGGCGAGAAGGCATCGCCGCATCCGGGCCAGCCGGCAGCAAATCACTCGAGGCGTGGAAGAAGCGCATACACCCATGGGAGACTCTCTGTCAGAAGTGGTATGTCCGTCTATCGCTAGGGAGAGGCACGCCGCGACCGAGAAGGCAGATATGGTCGTAGGCCCAGATCTTAATCACCGGGACCCTGGAGCGCCTAGCGGCGAGGTAGTCGCGCTGCCAGGGCCAGCCGGCGTTGAATAGACCTATCAGGTAGCGGCAGTCGGCGCGGGGCCAGGCAAGGGCCTCGCAGGGGTAGCCCACCCTCGTGCGGACCCCGTCGAAGTTGTGGTCGCCGCCGGCGTGAACCCCCTGTTCCCCAAGACCATCCCCATCGTCACGGCCCGAAAGCGCCGGCTTCCGTCTTGCTCGCTGCTGCATGGCCACCGCAACAACGTGAGCGCGTGCGGTGAGCGGATTTCGCGGAGAGATCTGCCCAGCAAGAGCCGATAAGTATGGTACGGGGATCCAACGAGGGCCCCGAGCGAGGTGGTGTGTGCCTGCCGTGGCGGATTTGCTGGGTCTTCTAAGTTTTGCGGCGGCCGCCGGAATGGTGTCTTACCTGCTCACCAAACGGCGCCGGCCGGGCCAACGCGAACGGGATGAGCTTCGCGAAAGCGAAGAACGGTTCCGTGCCCTTTTTGAAGAGGCTCCAGTAGCCTACCATGAGATCGATACGCGGGGGGTTGTCCTGCGCGTCAACCGAGCGGAGTGCGCGCTGCTCAGGTTTGAAACCTCCGAGATGCTAGGGAAGCCCATCTGGAAGTTTGTGGCGCCGGAAGAGCAGGAGGCTAGCCGGGAAGCGATCCGCCAAAAAATTTCCGGGGAAAGGCCTCTGGTCCCGTTCCAACGCCCGTACCTCCGCCGCGACGGCGCCTGCCTCACCCTGGAGATTCATGACAATCTGATTCGTGATCGCAAAGGCACGGTCGTGGGGATCCGTTCCGCCTTGCTGGACGTTACTGAGCGCCGGCGGGCGGAGGAAGCGTTGCGTGCGTCACAGGATCGTCTTGCGGGGATCCTGCAACTCTGCGAAGACGCCGTTATCTCCGTGGACGGAACCCAACGCATCCGGCTCTTCAACCGCGGGGCAGAAAGGATTTTCGGGTACGCCTCCGAAGAGGTTCTCGGCCAGCCGCTCGACATGCTTCTGCCTGCCCGGTTTCGGGAAGCGCACCGGCAGCACATTCGAGAGTTTGTGGGCTCCCCCGGCGCAGCACGAACCATGCGAGGACGCCCGGAGATTGTAGGCCTGCGCAAAGATGGCGGAGAGTTCCCCGCCGAAGCCTCGATCTCGAACCTTCAGCTGCGTGGTGAAAGAATCCTCACCGTCATGTTGCGCGACATCAGCGAACGCCAATGGATACAGGAGGCGCTCCAGAAAGAGCGCGATTTCGTGTCGGCCGTCCTCGACACAGCCGGCGCACTGGTCGTGGTGTTGGATTCCGAGGGGCGGATTGAGCGCTTCAACCGGGCTTGTGAGCGCATAACCGGCTATTCTCTTGAGGAGGTCCGCGGTAAACCCTTCTGGGATCTCTTCCTGACGCCAGAGGAGGCGGGGCCGGTCAGAGCCGTGTTTCAAAAGCTACTGGCTGGCGATTTCCCAAACCATTACGAGAACTACTGGGTAGCGAAAGACGGCAGCCTACACCGCATCGGGTGGTCCAACACCGTCCTGCTCAACAGCAAAGGAGCCGTGGAACATGTCATCGGCACCGGGATTGACATCACTGATCGCAAGCGGGTCGAAGAGGCGCTGGCCGAAGAAGTGAACCTGCTGCGTATCATGATGGATACCTGGCCGGATTACATCTTCGTCAAGGATGCCCGAAGCCGGTTTGTTCTGAACAACCTTGCGCACCGGCGTGCCCTGGGAGTAACGACGCTGGAGGAAGTAGTCGGGAAAATCGACTTCGACTTTTTCCCCGAGGAGCTGGCGGCGAAATATTATGTCGACGAGCAGGCGGTGATCCGGTCTGGCCAGCCGATTTTCGAGGTGGAAGAACCGGTCATCGAGTGGTCCGGGCAGAGGAGATTGCTTTCCACCACCAAAGTCCACTGGCGGAATAGCAGCGGGCAGGTGGTGGGAATTGTCGGCATGAGCCGGGACATCACGCAGCGCAGGCAGACAGAGGAAAAGCTCCAGCAATACGCGCAGCAACTGCAGCAAAAGAACGAAGAGTTAGCCGCCGCTCTGGCCGCAGCCAAGGACGCCGCCGAGGTGAAGAGTAGGTTTCTGGCTAACATGAGTCACGAGATCCGAACGCCGATGAATGGCGTTCTCGGAATGGTGGAGCTTCTGCTCCATACTCCACTCACTCCAGAGCAACGCGACTACGCCGAGTCCGTGATGCGCTCGGCCGAGGCCCTCTTACGGGTGATCAATGACATCCTGGATTTCTCCAAGATCGAAGCCGGGAAATTAGAGCTCGAGCATGTCCCCTTCGACCTGCCGGCCATTGTTGAGGATGTCGCCTCGCTGCTGAGCCTTGCCGCCGAGGAAAAAGGCTTGGAACTGGCTTGCCTGGTACGTCCAGAAGTGCCTCGCCTGGTTTGCGGCGATCCCGGACGGCTGCGCCAGATCCTGACGAACCTGGTTGGCAACGCCGTGAAGTTCACGGGCCGGGGGGAAGTAATCGTTCGCGCAGAGCTGGCTGGTGACGATGCCGGCAAGGTGACCGTCCGCTTCGCCGTGGAAGATACCGGAACTGGAATTGCCCCAGAACAGCTTCCTCGGTTGTTTGAGAGCTTTGTCCAAGGGGACGCCTCCACCACCCGGAAGTATGGGGGAACTGGGCTGGGTCTGACGATTTTGAAGCAGTTGGCGGAAATGATGGGAGGAGAAATGGGGGTGGAAAGCGCGCCGGGGCGAGGCAGCACGTTCTGGTTCACCGCCGTGTTTGAGCAGCAGCCTGAGAGCAGTATCGGAGGACGCGACATGCCGACGCCTCTGGAAGGTTTAGCGGTTCTGGTGGCAGACGATAATGCCACGCACCGATGCCTCTGGAAGGTTTGGCGGTTCTGGTGGCGGACCATAACGCCACGCGCTGCGCCATTCTGGGGCAGTACCTGCAATCCTGGGGTTGCCGCAGCGTGGAGGTTTCGACTGGCAGGGAGGCGATGGAAGTTTTGCGGGGGGCCGCGGAAAGGGGAAACCATTTTCGGTTGGCGTTGCTGGGTGTTACTACGCCGGAACTCGATGGCCTTCGCCACCGCCCAGGCGATCAAATCCGACCCGCTGATCCGCACGGACGGGGGAGGAAGTTTTCGCTGGCTGTTTGAACAAGCCGATCCGGCAATCGCAGCTTTACGACATGATCGTCAGAGTGCTGAACCGATCGGGAGAGCAAGCCGGCCGGCCTGAAGCGCCCGAAAAGGCTCCCCATTTCTTCGGTCAGCAGGAGCAGCGGCGCCCTGCAGTTCTTCGTCGCGTGTTGGTCGCCGAGGACAACGAGGTGAATCAAAAAGTCGCGCTGAGACTCCTGCAGAGGGCCGGCTACCTCGTGGATCTGGCCACCGACGGGCAGCAAGCGGTGGAAGCTGCGTCGAAGCAAAGGTATGATCTGGTCCTGATGGACGTGCAAATGCCCGTCATGGATGGGTTTGAGGCCACGGCGGAAATCCGCCGCCGGGAAGGCGCCGGCCGCCACACCCCGATCGTGGCCATGACGGCCAATGCCCTCGCGGGCGATCGGGAAAGATGCCTGGGGGCGGGCATGGACGACTACGTCAGCAAGCCCATCCGCGTCGATGAGCTGCAGCGGGTCCTGAGTCGCTGGCTGGCCGAGGAAGGCGGCGATACAAGCGGCGCGGAACGGTCTGACCTTCCCGATCCATGTGCTGAGGTCATCCTTAACAAATGACTTCGTGTCCGGCGGAGGCCGCGCGGCGTGTTGCTGATCGGCGGCCCCAGCCCATGCTTCCGATGAGCGAGGGCTGCTGGAAGATCTGATCCAGCGGGCTCCCGCGCATTATACACTTGTGGCTGGAAGCAATCCGAGTATGCCTGGGCGAACCCGAGGACGTCGCCGGGGTCGGGGACTTCTTGTGTTCGGAAGCGTTCGGAAGACGCCCCGTACATGACGGGGCGGAAGCGCTCGTCGACGGAGGGATGTTTGTTGATCTTCAATAGCAATCGCGTGGGACTCAGCCGGCGGGCGCTCTTGCGGTATGCAGGGGCCTCGCTGGCTTGCTCGGCGCAGGGAAGCGCAGCTCAGGAAACATATGAGACCCACGCGAAGGGCATCCGCATCGTGCCGGGCCAGTGGCGACCTCATTATCAATGGGAGCACATCGCATGGATCA
>JACQDI010000394.1 GCA_016201195.1 Acidobacteriota bacterium
CTTTCAACTGCTCCTCGGGGACGCCCTGCTGCCGGAGGCGTTGCATCCGCCAGATCCGGGTTTCCAGGTTGTCGGACGGTTCGCGCTGGGCAATCGCGCCCAACGCGAACAGCGACACCGCAAGTCCGATGCCGGTGAACAACCAGAGCAGCCCGCGCAGCAGGTAGATGCGCGGCGTCCCCGGACCGGACGGCTCCGGCGCCAGGGGTAACTCCGCGCCCTTCTCGAGGGCCCGCAGGCGCTCCTGGTGCAGCAGCTCCTGCCGGCGATGGCGCAGGTTCAGGGACCATAGGATAATGATCACCGCCATGGCAATGACCAACAGGAAGACAAACTCGGGGCGCATCATGCACCTCCTTCGCTGATTGAGACTCCCCGGCCAGCCCCCAATGTTTCACCGGCCGTTGAAACATTGGCCGCCGGCGCAGGAGTCTAAACAAGAGAGATGGCGTGCGCATGGAAGAGCAGATTCGCAGGCACCTCGACAAGAAACGCTACTCCGAGGCCTTCGAGCTGCTCCTGTCCGAGTACCAGAACAAGGTCTTTCGCCTCGCCTATGCGATGCTCGGCAACCGGGCGCTGGCTGAGGAAACCGCGCAGGAAGTGTTCATTCGCATCTGGAGGGCGCTCGCCGGTTATCGCGGGCAGGCGGCGCTTTCGACCTGGATCTACGCGATCGCGCGGAATGCCTGCCTGACCACACGGCGCCGGCAAGCCGGCCTCCCGGCGTTTTCCCTGGACGAGCCCCATGTCCGGCGGGCCGTTGAGACGCGTCACTGTTCCGCGGGCCGGGCCGAGACTGACTTGGTTTCGTTGATCGCCCAGTTGCCGGAGAACTACCGCCAGGTCCTGACGCTATTCTACCTGGAGGATAGGTCCTACCAGGAGGTTTCGCAGCTCCTCGATCTGCCGATGGGGACAGTTAAGACCTACCTGCACCGCGCCCGGAAAGAGCTGGCGGCTGCGATCCAAAGGAGTTGGGCAAATGCCTTGCGACCGGTTTGAAAGCCTTTTGGTGGATTACGGCGAACTGCGCCCGGAAGAACGGCGCGAGGCCGACGCCCACCTGGCGGTATGCGCGGAATGCCGTGCCTTTCTCAACAGCCTGGCCGATCTCGATGGGTCCCTGTCCGCCGCGTACACTGGCGCGCGGGTTTCCCCGGAGTTCCGGGACTCGGTCATGCGCCGCACCAGCCGGGAGGCGGTGATCGCAAGGCCGTCGTTCGTTCCAGAGATTCTCGACTTTCTCGGTTGGATGGCTGTGGTTGCCATCGTCGCCTACGTGCTGAACCAGGTAAACCCGTTCCCCACGGTCTAAGAGGGCCGGACCGTGGGCTCAGGCAGCGGAGCCCACGTTGTTCGGCCCACGTTGAACGGTCCTTGCTCCGTTACGCGGCTTTCACCTGGATCTGGCGGACCTTCTGCTTGGCCTGGTCGCTCTTGGGCAGTGTCACGCGCAACACCCCGTCCTTCAGTTCCGCCTGCGCCTTGTCGGCCACCACGTCGTAGGGCAGTCGCACGCTGCGCTCGAACGAGCCATAGCGCATCTCCTTCAGGTGGTAGTTACGCTCCTTCTTCTCCGATTCCTGGCGCACCTCGCCCCGCAGGGTCAGCCGGTCGTCCGATAGCTGGAGCTTCAAGTCGTCCTTCTTCAGCCCCGGTACCTCGGCCTCCACCACGACGTTGTCGCCATCCTCGAACACGTTGAAGCTGGGTTCGAAGACGGTCGCCTGGCTCTCCTCGTCCCACCACCGGGGCATCCGGCCCAGGAAGCGGTTGAACAGTCGATCGGCCTCGCGCTCGAAGTTGGCCATTTCACGATAGGGATTGTGACGAATCAGGCTAAACATCGATGTACCTCCTTGCTGGGAGACCGGCAACGCCTTGGTTTTCCTCACCGGTAAGAGATGCGCGACCGGGCCCACTACACTAAGATTCTGATGGCAAGGCAACCGCCCGCGTGGCGGAATCGTCAACTCCAATAGGAGCGCTCGATTCGAGGGTTGATTGCAATGTTGGAGCGTATCGTGCTGATTTTACTGTGGTTGCTTCTTGTGGCCGGTCCCTTTGCGGCCACCTCCTGGATGATTGCCACTGGCGAGGTAGTCGGGGTGGAACGACTGTTTCTAGTGTTTTCGACCGTGGTGATATCCGGGATTTTCGGCTACTCTCTGCTGGCGGTCACGCGGCATTAGCGGCGCGGCCGTGCTTGCGCCACAGCTCGATGAAGCAGGAGAATGCCAGGGCTTGGCGTTTCCCGGCCAAGATGCGGATCACCTCGACCGCGGACCAGCCCAAGTAGATCCATGTCACCATCCAGTGAATGTGGCCGGCGAGCCAGCCGAAAGGGCCCGGCCCGCGGGGGATGGGCGAGAGCACGAACTGCACCGCCCACAACACAAACAGGACGGTCGCCTCCCACCAGGCCACCTCCATGTTCATCAGAAACATCATGCCGATCAGGGATTGAGCCATGGTCATCAGAATCTCCAGCTCCTGCTCGGCGTTGAACGGGATCGACGATGCCGCGCCTCGGCTTAGCGAGTAGACGATGGGCAGCATGGCCGCGAGCAGCGTCCACTGGTTGATGTTGCTCGACACCATGTTCATCAGGGCCATGGGCGCGCCATTCACGGTGCGCGCCCAGTAGAAGGCAGAGACTTTTTCAGGAAACTCCGACACCAGCGGGGCTACCCACTGGACGAAGATGAAGCTCGAAATCCCCAGAACGCTTGAAACCGCCAGCAAACTGCCCAGGAACGGCTCGGCGGTGTAATAGATCAGCACCCCGCCCCCGGCGAAGAGGCCCACGATCAGGGCGGTCCGCCACCGGGGCGAACGGGTCATGATGTAACGGGGGATCTGCTCCATGTCCTCGATTTTTTCGTGCTCTTGCGGTGGCAGGCGGCGCAGCACCAGCAGATAGGCCACGTAGAAGACGATGAGCACGGCAGCGTCGTACAGGTGGATCGACGCCTTCCACCAGATCCACACGAAGTAGGCGAGGGGCGGCGCCAAGCCCACCACCTCCACGGCGTGCTCCTTGTCGAGCACGATCCGGCGCAGGGGTTTGCCGGTTTTGTAGCGGTAGAATCCGGCCGCTGTGAAGTAGATCAGAGGCCAGCCGAGGCCGACCAGCAGGCGCAGCGCCCCGGTCAGGTTGGCGAGCATCAAGTGGATCTGCTGCTTCCAGGCGATCACCGCCTCTACGGCGAACTCGGGCAGCGTTTGCAGCCAGGCCAGAATGGCCAGGGCAAAGCCCTGAGCCACGAAGAACTGGGCCGATTCGGCTGCCCACGCGATCATCATGGAGGCAGCCAGGATGGCCGGGAAAGTCCACAGGGTGGACCACGGGCTTTCCTCCTTAATCGGAATCGCTACCAGCAGTGCGAGACCCAGGAAGCAGGAAGCATACTGCCTGCTGACGCCTGATCGCTGAGGGCTGAACACTAACTTTTGAGTGTATCATCATGATTCGGGGTCATGATGCGCATTCCGGTTCATACCGAACACTCCTGCTACGAGGCGGTGGTCGAACGCGGGGCGCTGGAACACGCCTCGGAGCACCTCGGTCCCCTGGTTCGGGGCCGCAAGGTGTTTGTTTTAAGCACCGAATCGGTCTGGCGTTGGCAGGGGGCACGCCTCGAACGCGGCTTGCGCGGCACCGCCTTCCTGCGGCTGTCTATGCCGGACGGGGAAGAGCACAAGCGCCTCTCAACGCTCGAGGCGCTCGCCGAGCAGATGCTGGCCGCGGGCGCCGACCGCTCGAGCGTGGTGGTGGCCTTCGGCGGCGGCATTACCAACGACGTGGGCGGCTTTCTGGCGGCGATCTATATGCGCGGCATCGACGTGATCCAGATTCCGACCACGCTGCTTGCTCAAGTGGACGCGGCCATCGGCGGCAAGACTGGGGTCAACCTGGCCAAGGGGAAGAACCTGCTCGGAGCGTTTCACCAGCCACGCCTGGTGCTGATCGATCCGGGCACCCTTGATAGCTTGCCCGAGCGCGAGTATCGGGCTGGCCTCTACGAGGTGATCAAGTGCGCGATCATCGCGCGGCCCGGGCTGTTCCAGTTGCTCGCCGGGAGCCGCGAGGCGGTCCTGGCGCGCGCCCCGAGCGTGGTCGACGAACTGATCCGGGAATCGGTGCGCATCAAGGCCGAGGTGGTTTCGGCCGACGAACGCGAGGGCGACCGGCGGCGCATCCTGAATTTCGGCCACACCCTGGGCCACGCCCTGGAGGCGGAGACGGATTACCGGCACCTGCTGCATGGCGAGGCGGTGGCGTTCGGCATGCGCGCCGCGACCTGGCTGGCCGAAAAAGCGGGCGTGCTGGCGGGCGCAGACTGCTCCCGGATTCAGGCGCTGGTGGAGGAGTATGGCCCCATCCCGAGCCTGGCGGGGATTCGCGCGGAAAACCTGGTTGCTCGCCTCGGCAGCGACAAGAAAACCATAGGTGGGCAGGTACACTTTGTGCTTCCGGACCGGATCGGGAACGCGCGCGTGCTTGCGGGGTTGGAGCCGGAGATGGTCCGCGCGGCCACCGAGCAGGCTTTGGCGGCGGTGGCATGAAGCCAGCCGTGGGGCCGGGTGCGGGCCAGAGGGACGGCCCCACTGACGACGCTGCTGCGCAAGAGAGTCCGATGACCGGTACCAAGCCGGTGGGGGCGGAGCCTGGGCAAGAGGCCCGGTGGGTCCGGCAGATGTTTGCGCGCGTCGCCCCGCGTTATGATCTGCTCAATCACCTGCTTTCGTTCCAGATCGACCGCTACTGGCGGCGGTTCACGGTCGAGAAGGTGCGGGACATCCTGGAACGGCCGGGAACGCGGGTGCTCGACCTCTGCTGCGGGACCGGTGACCTGGTCGCTGCCCTCGAGCGCGTGCACCGGCGCCCGGTGTTCGGCGTCGATTTTTGCCGACCCATGCTCAACGAAGCCCACCACAAGCTGGGCAGCCGGGCTCGCCTGATCGAGGCCGACGCCCTGGTCCTGCCGCTGCCGTCGGAATGCTTCGACGTGCTGACCATCGCCTTCGGCTTGCGCAACCTGGCGGATTATCGGAAGGGGCTCGACGAGATGCACCGCCTGCTCCGCGCAGGGGGATCGCTGGCGGTGCTCGAGTTTTCCTGGCCGCGCGGGCGGCTGGTCGGGCCACTCTACGGTTTCTATTTCCGTCACCTGCTGCCGTGCCTGGGTGGCGTAATCTCCGGCGCCGGCAAGGCCTATCGCTACCTCCAGCAGTCGGTGGAAAGGTTTCCTTCCTCGGACGAGCTTTCGGGGGCGATCCGCGCCGCCGGGTTTCGCGAGGTGCGTGACTGGCCGCTCACCGGCGGCATCGCCGTGCTCCACGTGGCTGTGAAATGAACTGGCAGCGCATTCTGCATCGCGTTCTGCGGGTGATTTTGGCAGCCGCGGTTCTCTATGTGATCGTGGTTTTCCTGGAACGCGCCCGGGAGCCAAAACGTCCCCAGCCGGTCGTGCTGCCCTTGAGCCCCGATTACTACGTCGCGCCCCCCAAGTCCTACGTGCGGGACCTGGGCGACGCGCGGGCCCTGGTGGGCAAGCCGTTGTGGGTGCGCGACGGTTACCGCTGGCCGTGCGGAAAGGGTACGCTCGGCCCCATCGAGAAGGTCATCCCCACCCGCGCCTTCCAGAAAGGCCGCGATGTGTGGCTGGACCTCGGGCGGTGCTCGCTTCCCATCTCTTACGCCGACAGCTTCTTTGTCGACGAGATCTTCCTGATCCAGGATCCTCACGAGATTTACAAGGGCTGGACCGCGGAGACCTGGAAGAAAATCGAGGAGCGCCGGATCGAGCCAGGCATGACTGAGACCCAGATCACCTTCGCCCTGGGGTACGGGGAGCTGGTGCGCGACCTCAGCAAGTCGGGAGACGCCCAGCGCGTGGTCGAGTACACGGCCGGCGACCGCCACCTGCGGGTCATTTACGCCTACGGCTTTGCCAAGCAGGTCGGGCCGCTGCCATAATCGCATGGATACCCCATGACCCTTGCCCCCGGCGCCCGGCTCGGCCCCTACGAAATCCTCGCCCCGCTGGGGGCAGGCGGCATGGGCGAGGTGTACCGCGCCCGTGACACCCGCCTGGGCCGCGAGGTTGCGGTGAAGGTTCTCCCGGCGGCCTACTCGAGCGACCCCGAGCGCTTGCGCCGCTTCGAGCAGGAAGCCCGCGCGGTCGCGTTGCTGAATCATCCCAATATCGTCGCCGTCTACGATGTCGGCGCCTACGAGGGCGCACCTTACGTCGTCTCGGAGCTGCTCGAAGGCGAGACGCTCCGCGATCGGCTGGCGGGCACGGCTCTCGCCTCCCGCCGGGCGATCGAATACGCCCTCGGCATCGCGCACGGCTTGGCCGAGGCCCACGAAAAAGGGATCAAGGACAACCGCATCAAGATTCTCGACTTCGGGCTGGCCAAGCTGACACAGCCGGAGGGCGGCGCGACGGCGGTCTCGAACGTCCCCACCGCCACCGACCCCGGGGTGGTGATGGGGACGGTGGGCTATATGCACCGGAGCAGGTGCGCGGCCGGCTGACGGATCACCGCTCGGACATTTTTACTTTCGGCGCCATCCTCTACGAGATGCTCAGTGGCCGTCGCGCCTTCCAGGGCGAGTCGACGGTCGAGACGATGAACGCCATTCTCAAGGAGGATCCCCCGGAGCTGACAAACGCCAACCCCGGCCTGGAGCGGCTTGTCCGCCATTGCCTGGAGAAGACTCCCGAGGCCCGTTTTCAATCCGCACGCGATCTGGCCTTCGCCCTGGACGCGCTCTCAACGCCGAGCGCTGCCCCAGTCTCGCCGGTTCTCGCGCTCCAGCGGCGCCGCTGGCGGCCATTCGCGGCTACTGTCACAGTGCTGGCTCTGCTCGCCGCTGCGTTCCTCATCGGCGGGCGAACCGGGAACCCGTCCCCGCCGTCGTTCCAGCGGCTGACCTTCCGCCGCGGCACCATCCATTCCGCCCGCTTCGCCCCGGAGGGCCGCACCATCGTCTACGGCGGGGCGTGGGAGGGCCAGCGGGTCGACTTGTTCTCCGCGCGCCCCGACAGCTCGGAGTCCCGCTCTCTGGGTATGCCCAATTCCGATATCCTGTCCATTTCTCCCTCCGGCGAGATGGCTATGTTGCAGAACGCGCGCGTGCTGCAAATTGTCGAGGTCGGCACCCTGGCCCAAGCGCCCCTGGGCGGAGGCGCGGCCCGGGCCATTCTTCAGGACGTCCTGCTCGCCGACTGGTTCCCGGACGGGACCACGCTGGCCGTGATCCACAGGGCCGGTTCTCGCATTCGGGTGGAAGCGCCGGCCGGCAACGTTCTCTACGAAAGCCCGGACATTATCGGGGCCTTTCGCATATCGCCGAAGGGCGATCGGATGGCCCTGGCCGAGCGGCCGGGCTTCGGCGCCAACTGGTCCATTGTGGTCCTGGATCGGGACGGAAAGAACCGGAAACTGCTGACCAGCGCCTTCTCCGGTGATAACGTCAGCCTCGCCTGGTCCCCGAGCGGCGATGAGATCTGGTTCGGAACCGGCATGGGTGGCGGGACCACGTTGCAGGCGGTGAATCTCGCAGGGCGCGTGCGGCCGCTGGCTCGCGCTCCGGTTCCGATGCGCATCCTGGATGTCGGGCGCGACGGGCGCGCGCTGGTCGCCCGCTCCCAATGGCGGGTGGGCACCCTCGGACTACCACTTGGTGAGACCCGAGAGCGCGACCTTTCCTGGCTCGACGCCTCCGAGACCGACGACACTTCTCCCGACGGCAAGACGCTGCTGCTCACTGAGTACGGCGAAGGCGGCGGCATCGACCGCTGGGCGGTCTATCTTCGCAAGACCGACGGCTCGCCGGCCGTCCGCTTGGGCGAGGGTCAGGCGTGGGCTCTTTCCCCGGATGGGAAACGGGCGCTGGCGATGATCCGCTCGTCTCCGCCACAACTCGTCCTGTGGCCCACCGGCCCCTGGGAGTCCATAAAGCTGCCCAACGACCGGATTCGGGACTACTCGTCGGCGGCCTGCCTGCCCGATGGCAAGCGAATTCTGTTCATCGGCGCGGAGGCCGGGCGCGGCTACCGCGGGTATCTCCAGTCGATCGACGGAGGACCGCCTCGGCCCATTACCCAGGAAGGCATCCTGGGCTGGATCAGCGGCAAGATCCTCTCCCCGGATGGGAAATGGTTCTACGCAGGCAGCCCAGAACTGAAGGCCACGCTCTACCCGATCGAAGGCGGCGAGCCTCGGCCGATTCCAGGCCTGGAGGCTCTCGATGAACCTGTCGGCTGGACGCCCGACGGCCATTCGCTCTACGTGTTGCGGGGCCAGCGGCCGCCCGTTTCCGTGGACTTGGTCGACCTCGACACCGGCAAGCGGCGGGCGTGGAAGCAGCTTTCTCCGTCAGATCCCGCGGGGATTTCGAACATCTATGTCGTGTATATTACCGCCGACGGGAAGTCTTACTTTTACACCTATATCCGGGATCTTTCCGATCTGTATCTAGTAGAGGGGTTGCGGTAGCCTCGGCGCTCGGCATAGAACCACCAGAGGAAATTCCTTCCGGTTTCCTGGCGAGGCACTTCTCCCTTGTTGCAGGTGTTCGGCAACATCCTGTAGTTTGCTGGGAATATTGCTCATAGGCTACATCCTCATCGTTTGCCGGCGCGCGACCCGGCGGTCCGTCTCATGACTCGGCTGATGCTCAGGACCGTACGCAACGCTTGATTCACTGCAGCATCCGTCGGGAAGGCCTCAGCCACTTCAGGGCCCAGGAGCACGAGATTGGTCCGGGCGCGATACTTCTTGACGTACTTTACCCCGTACGCCGCCCTTCATCGAGGCGAAGTCGTACTCAGGAAGCATATCATCTATGGGTTTGCGGCGGCGCTACCGGGCCTTCAGCCTTGCGTCCTTGACTCCCCGACCGAATGTCCTTGCGCAGCCACTCATTGACGACTGCTCCAATGCTGGCGTCCGTTCTCCTGGCGCGCTGTCGGACCACCTTGGCAACGTCTGGCTCCAAGTAAACAGGGATGTTCAATTCGACACCCGGTCGGTAGAACTTGCCGCGTTCGCCCTTCGAGAAATCATATTCCTTCTTCATCGCGCCGTTTCCTCGTACTGCCTGGCTTCTCGCTTAGTCGCCTTCCGTGCCGAAATCATTCGTATTTTCGATTCTTCGGCCGAGGCCTCTGAAAACGTATGGACAATAACTAGGACCCTTCCGTGGCTGTCCCGCCCAATGGTCACCCACCTTTCTTCCCCCTCGCTGTGCTCTTGGTCAAAGACGGACACGGCCAAAGGATCCAGAAAGAGGTCGGTAGCACGCTCGAAGCCGATTCTGTGCTTGCGCAGATTCTCCTTCGCCTTGATGGGGTCCCACTCGAAATTGTAGCGCAACGCTCACCCACTGTCTCGGACTAACGCCCATTCGGGTGCGCGACATGGAAGTGGCACTTCTGCGGGAGGGAAAGTGGCTCTAGCCCCTTTCTTGAAGTAGTATATACTTTAAGAAGGAGACAAGCCCATGCCAGAACAGCTCTCTGCCCTGGAATCGGATCGGGACGCCGTCGTCCAGCAACTCGCTCGCTTGGGCGACTTCCGGCCCGGTTCTGTGACCGCCGCCTTCCGCCGTTGCGGCAAACCCTCTTGTCATTGCGCTCAAGCCAAGGACCCAGGCCACGGACCCGGATTTCAGTTGACCTATAAAACCGGAGGCAAGACGGTGACGGAGACTCTGCCGTCTCGCGCCGCTGTGGAGAAGGCGGAGCGCGAGGTGACCGAGTTTCGCAGGTTTGAACAACTCAGCCGACAATGGATCCAGGTCAACCAGAAAATCTGCCGCCTTCGACCGGTCCAGAAAGAGCCGGAGGGCTGGAACGCGGAGGGAAAAAAACGGCTGCTGCGATCCATCAGGAAGTCGCGCGGGAAATAGACGCGCTGTTGCGCGTGGTCTTCGCCGAACGGCGCAAGACCGGCGGGTTGGACCTGGAAGCCGTGGAGATGACCTTACGAACCGCGCTGCACCAGGCGGGGGCGGCGGGTCTGAGCGAACTTCTCCGTCAGCCGTCCCCGGCTCCGCCAACTTTGTCATGCCCCTGTGGAGACCAGGCGCGCTACAAGGGCATGCGGCCGAAGTCGCTTGTCACTGTACTCGGCCCCGCCGAGATGCTCCGCGCTTACTACTGGTGCTCCCGCTGTCGTCAGGGGCAATTCTCCACTGATGCCGCTTTGGACATAGAAGATACCGGGTTCTCTCCAGGGGTGCGGCGCATGCTGGCGCTGGTCGGCAGCGAATGCTCCTCGTTTGACCGCGGCCGCGAACAGATGGACCTGCTAGCCGGGCTGGAGGTCACCGCCAAAGCGGTGGAACGGGTGACCGAGAGCATCGGCGCCGACATCGCCCGCCGCGAGCAGGAAACTATGCGGCAAGTCATGCAACTGAAGTTGCCCCTGGTGGTGGGCCGGCCGATCCCAGTGATATATGTGCAAATGGATGCCACCGGCGTGCCGGTGGTACCCCAAGAGACCGAGGGCAGGACGGGGAAAGGAGAAGACGGAAAAGCTCATACCCGCGAGGTCAAGCTGGGTTGTATCTTCACCCAAACCACCACCGATGCCGAAGGTTGGCCCGTTCGCGAGGAGCAGTCCACTACTTACACCGGAGCCATCGAGACGGCCGGCGAGTTCTCACGCCGGATCTACACCGAAGCCTTTCAGCGCGGTTGGAGCCGCGCCGAGAAAAAAGTCGTCATGGGGGACGGCGCGGAGTGGATCTGGAACCTCCGTCAGGAACAGTTCCCTGGCGCGATCGAGATCGTGGATCTCTACCATGCCCGGCAACACTTGTGGGACCTCGGCACCAAGCTCCATCCCAGCGACGAGGCGCTCAAACGACGTTGGGTCATGGCTCGCCAGCATCTGCTGGAGGACGGTAAGATCGAGCAACTGGTAGCCAAGCTGCGAGTGCTTCCATGCGACGACCCCAAGCTGGCCGAGTCCATTCAGAAGGAGGCCAACTACTTTGAGGGCAACGCCGCCCGAATGCGCTACCCAGAGTTTCGCCGCCAAGGCCTGTTTGTCGGTACCGGCGTCATCGAAGCGGGCTGCAAGACCGTCATCGGTTCCCGGCTCAAACGCTCCGGAATGTTCTGGACCGTGCGCGGAGCCGATGCCGTCATCGCCCTTCGGTGTTGCCGCCAGAGCCGCGAGTTTGACGACTACTGGGAGTCCCGCCGGGCATGATTGCCCCTTTCATGTCGTACACCCCGCCCATTCGGGAAAGCGGGCTCCCCGGCCGCCAGAGCCACTTCGCGGGTAGGTCGGCGAACCGGACAAATGGCCGTTCCGGCCCGAGCGTGCCGATTACTGGCGGTAACAAGCCTTGGCAGTCCGAATCCAAACTGGCCGCTTAAAGTTAACGCCTCAGGGGAGGCCGCCCTACGGTAACGTCTCGGTGTAAAGCGGGACGTTCCAGTTGCCTTCGTCGTAGTAGGACACGTCGGCCGTCCCAGCCGCGTCCTTGAGCTTCAGCAGAACGTAGCCGTGGTTGTAGACTCCCTGGGCATCTTGGCCGAGCATGACCGGACTGCCAGTCTTCGGGTCGCTCACCAGCTTCGGCGGATTGGGGATGCCCGGCACCAACTGGTAAGGTGTCTGGGCCGCAAACACGGGGATGGCTCCATGACCGATGCACCGGCCCTTGTTCATGGGGCCGTACGGCTCGTAGATCTCCAGGTTGTGCTCGTGGCCCCAGAACCAGGCGGCCACCTTGCCTTGCGCCAGCACGTCCTGAAACGTGGCCAGCAGCTTGGGATTGTAAGCTTCTTGTCCGGGCGCTTTGTCGCTGAGCTTGCCGATGCCGTTGTAGGCCGAGAAAAGCTGGTGGTGGGAAAGCAAGATCGTCCGGCCCCCGGCAGCGTGGAAGCGGTTGATCTTGTCCAGGTGCCACTCGGCTTCGGTGTCTTCCAAAAAGGTGACCGCTTCCGCCACGGTGAACGGGTCGCGGTCGTGCAGGCCTGTGTCCATGGAGAGGAATTGCCAGGCTTTGTTTCGCACGGCAAAGTAGCTGGCCGGCTGAGCCTGCTCGGGACGGTACGGCAGCGAGGGGTTGAGCTCGGGCAGCAATTGGTAATATGGACCTCCGCCGCAGTACATATCGTGGTTGCCGGTGAGCGTGTAGAGCGCGGCCTTGCCGGCGCTGCGGTCGAGCACGTGGTTGCAGATGTCGAGGAAGTTCGCCCGCGTCTCGCGCTCGGTTCCCGAATAGTAGATGTCGCCGAGGTGGAAGATGACGTCGGGGTTCCAGCGGGCCACCTGCGCCATCACCCGGGTCGCGTCTTCGGTGCCGCTGCCCCAGTCGCCGATGATGACCACGGTGGCGTCGGGCGGCAGGGTTTCGAGCACAAAGTCATCGGGCTTCTGATGGCGGATGTAGGGGACGTCACGCAGCTTGCCGTCGGGGCCGAAGTAGGCCAGGTAGGCGGCCAGGGCCTCGATCCAGCCCGGATCGACGGTGCTGTCTTTCAGGTCGTCCTCGAGCTGCTGGGCGAGGTCATTGTTGCCTTCGAGGCGCGCGTGAAACAACTGATGGAGCAGCTTGATCGTCGTCCAGGTGGTTGCCGCTTGCGGGCCCAGGGCCGCTACTTCCGGCGGAGGCTGGTCCGGAAGATCCTGGTCTTCGTGGGCCAGCTCGGAGAGCACGGTCGCCGCCAGGACCATCGGGTGGCCCAGGTGAGGACGCACCTGCTCCACGTCCTGCTGGGCGCGCAGCACCAGGTCGTCGATGGCGGACTGGAACAGCGATAACTTGGGATTCCGGACAGTTCGAATGAGACCCATAGCTATCCTTGCTGGATGACCGGCAGCAGAACTTCTGGGCGATCGGATTCGATCGACGGTTCGGTGATTCCCCGCCCCGGCCAGGGGCCGCGGGCCCGCACCCGGGCCAAGCCGACCCGGGCCAGCGCGCGCTGATACGGCATGTAGAAGATGTTTCCGCTGGCGGTTGCCAACGTGCTCCAAAAGCCGTTGCCGGCGCGCCGCAGGATTCGCTTCACGACGCGGCCCGGCGAGTAGGCGCGGCGCTGGCAGTCGAACAGCGCCATCTCCAGCTCGTCCGGCGAAAGGCCCTGTGGCTTGTAGAGCAGGTGCATGCCATCCATGCCGCCCAGGATGTCGCCGGGCACCAGCCGGCCCTGGTCCTTGAGGTCCTGGTGGAACGGTGTGCCTTCAATCGGCGCAGCGAAAGAAAACACGGGCACGTCGACGCCCACGTCATCCACCAGGTCCGGCAGGTTGCGCAAGTACTCGGGCGTGTCGCCGTCCAGGCCTACCAGGAAGATGCTCATGACGTTCACGTCGTTGTCGTGCAGCCAGCGGATGCGCTGCTTATACTCGTGGACCTTGTTGTGGCGCTTGTTGGACCACTGGAGGCTTTCTTGTGACAGGCTCTCCAGGCCGATGTAAACGA
>JACQDI010000395.1 GCA_016201195.1 Acidobacteriota bacterium
CCGGGTAGGTCGCTAGAGCGCCGCAGTAATGCGGCGTCGAGATGAATGGCTGCCGCCCCGGCCCTAGCTGGGGAACAGAAACCGGCTTATCGTCCGGCGGGCTGATTTTCCCACTTCGCGCTTCCATACAAGCTGAAGAACTGCTCGCTCTTCGTCAGAGAATGAGGTTGACCCATATCGGCGCTGCTTGATACCTTATGAGCGTCCTCCCTCTTTCAACGGAAAAGCGGGCATCCTCCAAGTCGTTCACAGCAAAACTCAGAAAATTTCAGGTGTAGAATCAACAACCTAGCTCCACCGCCAGGGCTGAACGGGCCCAGCCACCCTTAAGCTGGTAGTAAGGGGGCCAGGGCATGAGGGGACGCTGGTGGGGGCTGATGTGCGGCCTGCTGTGCGGGGTGGCGGTCCTGCAAGGTATTACCAGGACTCGAATCCAGGACACGCTGTACAACGCCGACGGGACGCTGGCCGGCGGCATGATCACGCTGAGCTGGCGGGGGTTTACGGCGGCTGACGGATCGACGGTAGCGGGCAACTCGCTGACGCTGCGAATCATCAACGGGGTGCTCAAGGTCGACCTGGCGCCGAATCCCGCGGGCACGAGTTATGCCGCGCTATACCTGCTGGACGGCAAGACGGCGTACACGGAGACGTGGGTAGTGCCGGCGAGCGGGACGCCGGTGAGGCTGGGGCAGGTGCGGGTGGCGGCGTCGGCCGCGCCGGGGGCCGGAGGCAGCTCGTCGCCGAACATCTACACTTCGGGCGGCAACACAGGGGTGGGGCCGGCGGCGTTCACGCCCTCCGCCACCTGGGAGGTCTACGACGCGACCGCCTCGACCGGGGTGACGCGGCAGATCCTGCGGGCTGGGGCGGGACAAGGAAACAATCCGCTGCTGGCGTTCCATTTCGGCACGGGGCCTAACTTCGTAGGCTTCCGGGTCCCCCCTCTGAGCAGCAGTACGACTTATACGCTGCCGGCGCAGGACGGGCTGCCGGGGAGTTTCCTGCACACCGACGGCGTCGGCAACCTGAGCTGGAGTACGGCGCAATCGGCGGTGACCGGAGAGTTTTACCAGACGTTTCAGAACGCCGGCGTATCGCAATCGCAGCGGCACAACGCCAACTTCCTGAACGGGCTGCAGGCCGTGGACAACGCGGCGCTCGACCGCACGGACGTGAGCCCGGTCTATGGGACGACGGCCAACACGGTGGCCCAGGGCAACGACCCGCGCCTCAGCGACGCGCGGACGCCGCTGGCGCACGCGGCGAGCCACGCTTCGGGCGGCAGCGACCCGGTCACGCCGGGAAGCATCGGGGCGCTCAAGAACACCAGCGATATTATCAACACTGGCGCGGCGAGCAACATCGGCCTGGTAGTGAAGGGCGCGGCGGGCCAGGTGGCGAGCCTGCAGGAGTGGCGCGACAGCAGCGACAGCCTGATGGCGGCGGTTACCTCCACCGGGCGCGTTTTTTTCCCCGAAGCGTTCTTCTCTCCGCGGCCGACCGAGACGGCGACCAGCCTGTTCTTTCAGATCGGGGGGCTCAACCGCTTTTCCATGACCACCTTCGCCAACGCATACAACTTCAACCGCTATGACGATGCGGGGACCTTCAAGGATACGCCGCTGCAGATCGTGCGGTCCGGGGAGATCGCGCTCGCCACGAAGCTGACAGTGAAGCCGGAGATGGGAGTGGCGGGCGCCAACCTGCAGGAGTGGCAATCGAGTACGGGGGCGGTGTTGTCGCGGGTGGACGCGAGCGGGTTCTTCCAGTTTCCGTCGGGGCAGAAGCACGGCACGGGGACGCAGGTGCAGATGTTCAGCGGGGCGACCCCGGTGGCGGATGACTGCGCCAAGTTCGACGCCAACGGCGATATTGTATCGGCAGTCGGCAGTTGCGGAAGCGTACACGTGCCGGTGTTTCTGGACGCGGTGACGCCGGTGGGGACCATCGACGGGTCGAACGCGGTGTTTACCCTGTCGCCGGCGCCGAGCCCTCCGGAGAGTCTGACGCTGACCAAGAACGGGTTGGTCGAGAAGGCGGGCTCGGATTTCACGCTGTCGGGAGGGACCATCACCTTCACCGCCGGGGCGATTCCACAGGCGGGGGACACGCTGCTCGCTTGGTATCGGGCGGGGGTCTCGCCGCCTTCGAGCGCGGCGGGCGGGGATTTGACCGGGACCTATCCCAGCCCGGTGGTGGCCGGCCTGCAGGGACGCCCGGTTGCGAGTACCGCGCCGGCCAATGGACAGGCTCTGGTTTACAACACCAGCATGGCCCGATGGGAGCCGTCGGGAATCAACGCGACCCAGGTCGGAGCAGGCACGGTGGACAACACCGAGTTCGGATTCCTGGACGGGGTCACAAGCTCGATTCAGACGCAGCTCAATGGCAAGGCGAGCACGAGCCACGCCGCGACCCACTTATCGAGCGGCAGCGATCCGATCGCCGCGGCGACCACGAGCGTGCGAGGGACGGTGACGACCACGACAGCCACCTCCAAAGTGGTCTCTGACGATGACTCCCGCAATACGAACGCCCGCACCCCCACCGCTCACGCCAGCACCCACCAGAACGGCGGATCGGATGAGGTGGCGACCGCTACCGCATCGGCCAATGCGATTCCCAAAGCCGACTCGAGCGGGCGGCTGGCGAGCGGGTGGAATCCGCTGCTCGTGAGCACGGCCAACCAGGGCTACTTCTTCGGCGTGAGCGTACAGGCGCCGGAGACCTCCGGGGCGACCTCGGTGTTCACGGCCAATGAACATCGCGTCTGGCAATTTGTGCTGCCGTATCCGGCGTCGGTCAACCAGATCACCTTTGAGGTGGTGGCGACGAGCGGGGCGGGCAAGTCGCTGGGGCTGGGCTTGTGGGATGGCGGCTGCTCGACGCTGATGCTCAACTCGGGGGTGATGACGGCGGGCGGCTCGCCCGACATCAACGTCGCGGGAATCAAGGCCAAGACGATCAGCGGTGGTCCGGTCACATTGAACGCGGGCGTGTACTGGCTGGCGATGACCACCGATTCGACCACGCTGACGCTGCGCTCTTTCGGGCTGCCGTCGAGCGCCATCAACCTGCTGAACAACGGGACGACGAAGTTGTTCGCGCAGGCGGGAAGTGCGGGGAGCGCGGGAGCGTTTCCGGCGAGCTGCGGCGTGCTCACCACGGCGGTGAGCAACCAGCCGCCGATGGCGCTGTTTCAAAGATAGTGTTTCACGCCAAGACACCAAGGGCGCAAAGGTCGCCAAGAACACCTTTGCGGTCTTTGCGAGCTTGGCGTCTTGGCGTGAAACCTCGAGCCCGCTGCGATCCG
>JACQDI010000396.1 GCA_016201195.1 Acidobacteriota bacterium
GACGGGGTTGTGGGCGTGCTGCAACAGATACGGGCTCGTCTCGTGAATGAGCTGGTTGGTATGCATGGTGTACGCCCAGATGGCGTGCGATAATATAATTCTGACAGGTTTTCGAAGGAGAAGCCATGACTTGCGGAACGCCTCCCGGACCTCCGCCGCCGGAAAAGCCGGTGAAGCGCACGGTCTTTTGCGTGAAGTTTCAGAAGGAATTGCCGGGGCTCGACGAGGTCCCCTTCGATAACGAGCTGGGCCAGCGTATCTACGATAACGTCTCTCGCGACGCCTGGGGGTTGTGGAAAGAGCACCTGAAGATGATCATGAACGAATACCGGCTGAACCTGGCCACGCCCGAGGCCCAGCAGATCGTGATCAAGCAGATGGAAGATTACTTCTTCGGCGAAGGCGCCGCCTTGCCTCCCGACTACGTCCCGCCGCAAGCAAAGCAGTAGGAAGACATTTGGTGATTTCTCGATTTTTTGATTTGGTGATTTGAAAACCGCGCGGCTCGGGCCTTGGGTTCGTAGCTAATACCTCCACCACGGAGTCGGTGCGCCGTCTGGCTTGTGCCTTAGGATAAACTGCGCCATTTCCCGGAGGCGTTCGGCCTGCGACAGGGGGCCGCTCCAGCAGTGCGGCTTGCGATCGCCGTACACAAAGAAGCCCGGATAGTGGGGGTCGGTGGTCGTCTTCATCCACTGCTCCATCAGGACGACCCCTTTGTCGAGGTGGTACGTGTCCATGTCGCCGACGTAGACGTGCAGCTTGCCAGCGATCTTCGGCCCCAGGGTCACCCAGTTGCGCTGCATGTAGGCCAGCAGGTCGTAGTGCTCTTTCCAGTAGTTGGCCACGTCGCGGTTGATGGCGCCGGTGAGCTGGTCAAGGAGCGGCTCGAAGTAGCCGTCCTTGCCGACCGGACCGAACACGGCGCTCCAGATGTCCATCTGGCGGCCGGACCGGCCTTTCGTGCCGTTCACGCGCTCGAAGCGGTTCTTCTGCCGGACCGTGAGCTGCGTCTCGCCGAACGTGTCGCGGATGTTCGGCGTGGGCACCCGATACCACTCGTGCTGCTTGTAGAAGGCGTTCTCGTCCTTGTAGATGTCCACGCCCTCGTAGGCCGAAAACGTAACCGGGTCGGGGCAGTAGCACCAAGCGCCGCCGAAGAAGCCGGGATGAAAGAGCTGGAGCGCGAGGGCTTCCCAGCCGCCCGTTGATCCGCCGGCCGGGAGGCGCGCGTAGGGCTCGCGGATGACGCGGAAGCGCTGCTCGACCTGGGGAATCAGCTCCTCGAGGAGCGCGTCGCCGTAAGGGCCGACGTTGGCCGAGTTCACCGCGTATGAGTCGTCGTAGTAGGGATTGGGGTGCTGGAAGGTGACCACGATCATCCGCGGGAAGTCGTCGCGCGTCCATTGCTGGAAGAGCTCGCCGCCCTCGAGGAAGCCCAGCGGCGGAGCGAGCGAGAAGTGACCTTGCATGTACAGCACAGGGTAGGGTAGACATTTGATGATTTCTTGATTTGTTGATTCTAACGGAACCGTCCGGCGGGAGGTGCCTTGGTGTACAATACGCCGTATCTGGAGCTCAAAATGGAAATTCCGGTCTATATCGTTCTGCCCGCCGACGGTACCCCCAAGTGGAGCGGATCAGACCTCGCACCGGCATCCAGTCTTCGGCCGGAAACGATGTTCGAATACGAATCACTACCGATAACAGCACTACCAACCCTCCGGAATTTCCGTTGGAAGTGGTTGGAAGGAGGATTGTATGAAGCGTTCGGTCAAGACCGCGATGTACATTACGGTCACTCGAATCGCAATTCTGTGCACTGTCACTCTGGCGAGCGGGGACAGCGGTCAGAACGGATTCACACAGAACAGATGGACAGGCGCCTGGGGCTCGGACGGCCCCATTTTCACAGGCGATCTCAACGGTGACCACAAAACCGATGTCTTCATGTGGCGGGAGGTTGATAAGTCCTGGACGGTGAACTTATCCACGGGCGCCGGTTTCAACCAGCACAAGTGGACAGGCGCATGGGGCTCGGACGGCCCGATTTTTACCGGTGATCTCAATGGCGACGGCAAGACGGACGTATTCATGTGGCGCGACGCCGATAAGTCCTGGACCGTGAACCTGTCCACCGGCAGCGGCTTCACGCAGCACAAGTGGACGGGCGCGTGGGGCTCCGATGGTCCCATCTTCACCGGCGATCTCAATGGTGACGGCAAGACGGACGTATTCATGTGGCGCGACGCCGACAAGTCCTGGACCGTGAACTTATCCACCGGCAGCGGTTTCACGCAGAAGAAATGGAACGGCGCCTGGGGCTCGGACGGCCCCATCTTCACCAGCGATCTCAATGGCGACGGCAAGACGGACGTGTTCATGTGGCGCGACGCCGACAAGTCCTGGACGGTAAACTTATCCACCGGCAGAGGTTTCAAACAGCAGAAATGGACCGGCGCGTGGGGCTCGGACGGCGCCATCCGGGTCGCCGACCTGAACGGCGATGGCAAGGCCGACGTTTTCATGTGGCGGAAGGCCGACAATTCCTGGACGGTCAATATCTCGATGGGCACAGGCTTCGTCCAGCAGCGTTGGGAAGGGGCCTGCGGAGGTGACGGCCCAGTGGTGATCGGCGACTTCAATGGCGATAAGCGCGCCGATGTCGCAGTTTGGCGCGACGATCTGAAAAAGTGGCTGGTCAATCTTTCTCTTCGCAACGCTTTCCATATGCAGCAGTGGACCGGCGCATGGGGTTCCGATGGCCCGATTCATGCTGGCGACCTCAATGGAGACGGCACCACGGACGTATTCATGTGGCGAGACATAGATAAATCCTGGACCGTCAATCTGAGCAGACCGGTCGTGTTGGGGCCGGCGGCGGCGATCCCGGGTTGCGGCAATCCGATCTGGCAGCCCATAGGCCCGCATACGCTGCAGAATGAACTCGGTTATCTTCCGGCGGGCGGCCGGATTGATGCGATCGCGATTTCTCCTGATTATGACGGGAAAGGGCACGCAGCCATGTTTATCGGCAATCCGGGCGGCGGGATTATGAGGTGGAGTGAGAACTTTCCCGCCTCCTCGAATCCTGTCTGGCAAGCCTTAACCGATCATCTTCCCTTTGTGACGCCTGAAACCGCCAGGATCAACATTAACGGCGTCAGGTCCATCGCCGTTCATCCGGGCCGTCCACGAACCATCTTCGCGAGCTCCGGCGGCACTCCCTTGGGACTGTTCAAATCGAGCGACGGAGGGGACACTTGGAGCATGGCGGGGCAAGGGCAATTCACGGGCGCCAGCACCATCAATGCCGTTACGATAGACTCCACGGGTCGTATCTATGTGGCTTTCGATCGTGGATTCTATGTCAGCGAAGACAACGGCAACACGTTTGCGAACATCGCCAGCGGGGGCGTAACCAACGCTTCATTTGACGACGCGGTGTTCTTCGCCGAATCGCAGAACTCGTTCGCGGTTTTTGCGGCGGTCATAGACGGATCGAAAACGAATAATGTAAGCGGAATCTGGCAGGTTACTTCTTTGGGAGGTAAATATCAATGGACGCAAGTTCCCGTTACCCTGACAAACATGAAGAACGCAGCATTTAACAGCACGGTCATCGCCCATATCAAGTTGTCCGCTACGCCGGGCGTGGGAGCTGTAGCGTCCTTTACGACGATTGACAATAACCCGGGACTGCTGAATGTGTTTCGGATGGTGAAGGGCCCGGGCGGATATACGGGAGTGCCGAAGTGGTTTACCGCGGAGCAGTTCTTTACGCAGGGCGGTTACGACATGGGGGTAGCCATAGGGGAGGATGGACGAACCTACGGCGGAGGCATAGGCCTGGCGCAATCCGACGACAAGGGCGTACTCAATCTACAGGACCAATTCAAAAATATTCACGTGGATGAACACGTGATTGCCGCCTATGGCGGGAGAATCTACGCGGGCACCGACGGAGGTCTCTATCGCTTCACGCCGCAGCCGGGCAAGCTGGGAGGCGCCAGTGCTTCCTCCTGGGAGCCTCTGAATTCATCCACGCTCCGGAATTTCCTCTCGGGAAGCACGGACTTCAGCCCTAACGATCCTTTCGACATATTAGTCGGCAACCAGGATAATGGCGCGAACCATCTTGCAGGCGGCGTATGGAGCTGGCTCCCATCGAATGAGCGCGACGTTGTGTTTTTCGATCACCACCCGGCCAATAACGGCAAGATCGCCTATGTCTACGATGCCTCCGACCCGGGAAACATAGGTCTTCAAAAGTCATACGACGGAGGTAAAACGCTCGGCAAACATCTGGTCCTGCCGTTGATGCTCGTGCCTAATTTCCTCATGGCATTTCATCCAAGCCAGCAGAATCGGTTTATGCTGAACTTCCCGCTGGGCGGAATTGAATTCACGGTGAAGGAAACAACCGACGGTTGGGAAGATGCCGGCAAAGCGAAGGATCTCGCTCCGCCGATCAAGGGATTGGGCTGCCCTACGGCCTTGAGTTACGCGGCAAAATTCGCATACGTCTCCGCCGGAGGCGCCATCTTTCAGTTCGATGGAGTGAATTGGAAGAAGGTGTTCCAGGCCAGTGCAGGCGTGGTTGTCTCCATCGCGACGGACCCCAACAATCCGAACGCGATCTATTTTGCAACTCCGGCGCAAGTATTTCGTAAGCCCGACCAATCGAATGGTCTCCCGTGGACACCCGGCAACGGAGGCGATCTCGAGGAGGTAACCGGCGCCGGTCTTACCGCCGCGGTCTTGAAGCTGGCGTTGATATCCAACGGTCCCGGAAAAGCTCCTAACCTCTATGCAGCTACGCCGCTGGGGATTTTCAGGACCGCCACGGTAAACGGCGGCAAGACGGCGTGGGCGAGGATGGGCACCCTCCTTCCCGACACGCCCATCTCGGACATACAAGTGAACTCCGGCAGCCGGATGATCTACGTCGCCACATACGGGAGAGGCGTATGGTACACGCTCGATCTGCAATGACCGCATAAACGGCGAGCGATCCCAGCCCGCAGCCCCTCTGCGCGCAGCTTCTCACACCCGCAGCCCCTCTGCGCGCTAGCTACTTTCCGACGCAAAAATCACTTTCGTGATTTTAAACCACTGGCAGGCTCGCCGAAATCACAAACCGCAGCGCCTGGTGCGCCCGCCGCAGCGCCTGCTCCACAAACTCCGGCGTGTCTCCGCGAGCGAAGATGAATCCCAGGTAGCTTGCACCCTCCGGCAGCGGAACCAGCTTCTGTCCCAGTTTTGCGGTGATCTCCACCTGCTCGACCCCGGGGATGGCCTCGGCCTGTTCGGCGTTTTCGACGGCTTCCAGAACGCCCGCCTTGGGAATCGGGATCATCATCACACCGGAAGCGGCGCGCTCGCGCGGCAAACGCTCCACCGCCTCGCCGAGCGCGTGGCGCAGGATCAGCTCCTCGAGCGGCATGCCGTCGCCGAAGCGCAGCGCCCGGGCGCACAGGCCGCCGATCGGGCGGGCGGCCATCTCGAGCATCCACACGCCCTGGGAATTCAGCCGCAGCTCGGCATGCACCGGGCCATGCCACAGGCCCACGGCGGCCACGGCCCGTTCCACGGCTTCGATGATGGCGTCCACGTTGAGCCGCGACGGCGTGATGTAAATGGTTTCCTCGAAGTATGGTCCTTCCAGCGGATCGGGCTTGTCGAACACGGCCAGCACCTGCAGCCGCCCGCGGGTCAGAATCCCCTCGACCGCCACCTCGCAGCCCGGGATGTAGCTCTCGACCTGGATCCACTCGGCGGCCTCGTCGCGCATGCGGCGCACGTCGGGCGCGCGCAGCAGGGAGCGGATCCGCCGGAAGGCGGCCCGAAACTCCTCCGGGTTGTCGGCGCGGATCACGCCCCGGCTCGCCGAGAGTCCCAGCGGCTTCAGCACGCAGGGGAACGGCACGTCATCGACGCGCGGCTCGTCGCCCGTCGGAAACGCCGTGTACCACGGAGCCGGCAACCCCGCCGCCCGATACCGCTCGCGTGCGAGGTGCTTGTTCCGGCAAGCCTCGACCGCCTCAGGCGGATGGTAATCCAGGCCCAGCTCCCGGGCTGCCAGGGCCGCGACCCGCGTCGGTGGATCGCCGATCGCCACCAGCCCGCTTACCGAGTTTTCCCTGACAAACTCGACGATCTTTCGCACCGACTCCCCGGGCTTCTCGAACCGCACCGGAATCGCCCCGTCGCGCCAGGGATCCTCCAGCACGTGACACCGATCGCTCGCCAACACAAGCGGGATGCCAACGCGCTCCGCGGCCTCGCGGAACATGCGGGCTTGATAGCCGGTGGTGGTGGAGAGGAGTAGTACGCGACCCATTCCAAAACCAAGTCAAAAGTCAAAGGGCAAAAGTCAAAAGTCAAAAGTGTGGAGGCGGCTGCGCCGCATTGTTTTACTTTTGACTTTTGACTTTTGCATTTTGACTTTTGACTTGCCTTTGTTTTGCTTTATAGAAGAGCAGCCTGCTCCTCCGTCGGCTCCGCTCAACAGTACCAGGGCTCGTTGATATACGGAATCGCCGCGCGATCGATCCGGTGGCGCGTGTCGGGGGGAGCTTTGTCGTACGCCAGGCGCCAGATCTGCCGGAAGATCTCGTCGCGCGTGGCCCGGCGTCCTTCGAGGCGCTTGACCAGCTCCTGGATGTCGCGGCACAGCCGGTCCATGCGGGGGTCCGGGTGGTCCCAGCGATAGCTCAA
>JACQDI010000352.1 GCA_016201195.1 Acidobacteriota bacterium
CTTCAAGCAGGCCGTCGAAGTCTACGACAAGTCGGGCCGCGCGGCGCCGCTGTTCACCGACAAGCATCTTTCTTACGATTGGACCAAGGCGAAGTGGATGTACGACCAGTCGAAGCGGCTGAAATTTCCGATGATGGCCGGGTCGTCGGTCTCGGTGACCTTTCGCCGGCCGGAACTCGATTTCCCGCTGGACGCGCCGTTTGAGGAGGCGCTGGCGGTGGGGAGCGGCTGGATCGAGGACGGGGGCATCTTCCACAATCTGGAAATGCTCCAGTGCTTCGTCGAGCGGAGAAAGGGCGGCGAAACCGGGATCCGCGCGGTCGAGCACCTGGAAGGCGACGTGGTTTGGAAGACCGCCGGCCGCTGGCCGCGCGCGTTGCTCGACGTCGCACTCTCCCGAAGCCAGAAGGGCGTTCGCGGGCGTCCGGAAGACGTGAAGAATGCCGTGCTCTGCCGCGTCGAATACAACGACGGCTTCACCGCCCATGCGCTCATGCTCCCCGGCATGGTCAACGAGAACCTGTTCGCAGCCCGTGTGGGCGGGCAGGTCCACTCCACGCTGTGCTACGTCCCCATCGAGAACTCAAACAACTTCAGCCCGCTGGTGGATTCGATCGCCCGCATGTTTCTCAAAGGCACGCACGATTATCCGGTCGAGCGCACGCTACTCGTCACCGGCGCGTTGGCTTTCTTGATGGAATCGCGCTACCGGGGGCACAAGCGCCTGGAAACCCCGCAGCTCACGGTCGCGTATCGCGCGCCGGCGCGGTCCTACTTTGCGCATGGAAAGGGATCGTAATGGCCCAGTACAACTCACTCGACGACGTCATGGAAGCGGGCGCACAGGTGGAGAAGGTGCTGTCGGATTTCGCCTTCACCGAAGGACCGGTCTTCAGCCGCATCGGCTTTATGCTGTTCAGCGACATCCCACGGAACCGGATCATGAAATACGTCCCCGGCCGGCCGGTCGAAACATTCCGCGAAAACTCGAACGGCGCAAATGGTCTCACCTTCGACCACCAGGGCCGCCTGCTCGCCTGCGAAGGTGGAGCAGGACGCGTCACCCGCACGGAGAAGAACGGCGCCATCACCGTGCTCGCCGACAAGTTTGAAGGCAAGGCCCTGAACGCTCCCAACGACATCGTCTATTGCATCGACGGCAACATCTATTTCAGCGATCTGCGCCGCCGCAACGAGCCGGCCGATTCCGGCAAGGTGGAGTTTTCCGCTGTCTATCAGATCACCCGTAAGGGCGAGCTTCGGGTGGCCGCTCGCGAACTCAAGCGTCCGAACGGCGTGGCCCTTTCCTCCAATCAGCAGATTCTCTACGTCGCCGACACGGAAGGCCGAAGCGTTCACGCCTATGACCTGACGCCGGACGGATCGCTCGCTCGCGGCCGTCTCTTTGCCGAAACCGCTGCCGGCCCGGACGGGCTGAAGACCGACGAGGGCGGCAACGTCTATGTGGCCACCGCCGAGGGCGTGCAGGTGTTCAACTCTGAGGGCCGGCTGCTGGGGATCATCCGCGTCCCGGAAAACCCGGCTAACGCCGGCTGGGGCGACAACTACCGCACCCTCTACATCACCGCGCGGACTTCGCTCTACAAGGTCCGGCTGAAGGTCAGCGGAACGCGCACTTTCTAGCAAGCCGGAGGCGGCAATCTTCCGCTGCAAATTTGCAGCGGAGTCTAACCCTTGGTCTGTCTATAACTTAGCGAGACGGGCGGCGACCAGGGCCCACTGGCTGAAGATGGCCGGAATGCAGCCACAGCAACTGGTATATCCCTTGGGATTGCCTTACAATACAACTATGAGCAAGCGAAAAGTCGTGAGGAGGAAGGGACGTAGGCTGTATATCAAGAATCCGGCCGCCCACCATTTGGCTGAGCAGATCAGCAGGCGGATGGGTATGACGCTCAGTGATGCCGTGATTCACGCCCTCGAAGACAAGATCCAGAAAACAGGCCGGCCCCTAAACCGCGCGAAAGTGGACGCCCTCTGCGCCAAGATCGGCGCTCTGCCGGTCCTCGACACCCGCACGCCGGAAGAGATTCTGGGCTACGACGACCTCGGTATTCCGCGTTAATGGTAATCGACACATCGGCGCTCATCGCGATTGCGCTCGGGGAGCCATCGCAGCAGCCACTACTGGATGCAATTGAGGCAGCGGCCAGGCGAATCATTTCATCGGTCTCCCTTCTGGAAGCGGGCATGGTTCTCCGGGCGCGACTGGGCGAGGCCGCGCTTCCCTTGTTGTACCAACTGGTCGAAGAACTGGGGAGTGAAGTGGCCCCATTTGATGAAATCCAGGCGAGACTGGCCATAACAGCGTTTGGGCGCTTTGGGACAGGGCTGGGCCACCGGGCGCAGCTCAACTTCGGGGATTGTGCCGTGTATGCGTTGGCCGGACCGCGCGGTGAGCCCGTGCTGGCAACGGGTAATGACTTCGCGGCGATCGACCTGACAGTCTTCCGACCATAGCGACGCATGCTTCGGCGGACTGAAGTGGTGGCCGGTGGGAACGGCGTTTCACGGGGTCAGTGGCCAGGGCCAGGGCATTGCACTAATGTACAGATTACTTTACATTACAAAGTATGCGCCCACTCCGCGTGAAGTTGATTCTTCCGGCCCTGACGGAAGCCACGAGCCCGTTCTGGCGGCCCATCAAGTACTCGCTCTTCCCGCCGCTCGGTCTCGCCACGCTCGCCGCGTATCTCGCGCCGGACGACGAGGCGACACTCGTCGACGAGCACGTCGAACCGCTGTGCCTGGACGACGAGCCCGACCTAGTCATCATTCAGGTCTACATCACCAACGCCTACCGCGCATACCGCATCGCCGACCGGTATCGCGCTCGGGGCGCCTTCGTGGCGCTGGGCGGTCTCCACGTGACCGCGCTTCCACACGAGGCGATGGTACATGCGGATGCCATCTTTCTTGGACCTGGCGAGCAGACCTTTCCTGCATTTCTCCGCGACCTGCGCGAGGGACGTCCGGTACGCGTGTACCGCTCTACGGCCGGCCGCACGCTCGAGCGCCTGCCGCCGGTGCGACGCGATCTCATAGCCCGGCGCAACTACCTCGTGCCGAACTCCCTCGTCGTCACTCGGGGATGCCCCCAGCACTGCGACTTCTGCTATAAGGACGCCTTCTTTGCCGGCGGGCGTTCGTTCTACACCCAGCGCATCGACCACGCGCTTGCCGAGATCGCCCGGCTTCCGGGCCGGCACCTGTACTTCCTCGACGACCACCTGCTTGGCGATCGCCGGTTCGCACGCGCGTTGTTTGCGGGCCTGCGAGGGATGAACCGTCTGTTTCAAGGCGCCTCGACGGTGGACGCTATCCTGCGCGATGACATCATCGAGCGGGCAGCAGAAGCCGGTCTCCGAAGCCTCTTCGTCGGCTTCGAGACACTGAGCGGCGGGAACCTCGCCCGCAGCAACAAGCGTCAGAACCTCGGGCTCGACTACAAGGCCGTCACAGATCGACTGCACGGCCTTGGGATCATGATCAACGGCAGCTTCGTCTTCGGCATGGACGACGACGACGCGGACGTGTTTCGCCGTACCGTCGACTGGGCGATCGAGCACGGCCTCACGACCGCGACGTTCCACATCCAGACGCCGTACCCTGGCACTGCCCTCCACGCGCGCCTGGAGGCCGAAGGCCGAATCACGACAGGCGACTGGGACCTATACGACACCCGCCACGTCGTCTATCGCCCGGCCAGGTTGAAGCCCGAAGAGCTGAAGGACGGCTACGACTGGGCTTACCGCGAGTTCTATCGCTGGTCGTCCATCTCGCGTGCGGCGCTCACGCACCGCTCGATGAAGCACCAGACGAAGCATTTCTTCTACGCCGCTGGGTGGAAGAAGTTCGAGCCCGCGTGGAACACGGTGATCCGGGCCAGGCAGCTCGCCCGGATGACACCCCTGCTCGAGGCCGTGCTGTCGCGGGTGACCGCTGAATCACTCGCACCGGCGGGCGACCAGCCGGCTACCTGGACAGCGCCACGCCAATCGTTACTCGTGGTTCGGTAGTGCAGCTCCCACGTGCGGCGGACTGCCACCTTTGCCCATGGCGGCAAGGATCGTGTAGTGACCCGTTTGGGCGGGGTTGCATGTTTTCGTGGGTGTCGAAACGAACCGCGGCCGGGGGTCGGTCAATCAAAAGGGTCACTGGGCCGGCTAACGCCGTACGTGTAGAAGTGCTCCCCAAAGTCCCGGGAAGTCCCCTTGAAGCAAACCGGACGAATGACACCCTATCCATAAAAGGGAATCCGCACTTGGAAGGTTGGGGGGCCTAACTGCCAGGGCTGTCAGAATACGCCATGAGAGCCACACCCACCGCTGTCAGCCGGCGGAAGGCGCTGATTCCAAACGAAACATCGACCGCAAATTTGCGGTCGGCGGACAATAGCGCGGGTCGCGCTATCCTTTCACATCGCGGAAGGCTTCCTCGATCTCGCGCTTCGCATCCGGGCCGACCGGCAGCAGCGGAAGGCGCGGCGGGCCGCCGTAGTAGCCGTTCAGGTCCATGGCGTACTTCAGGCCGGGGACGCCGTATTTGGTAGTGACGGCCACCGCCGCCGGCGTGGCGCGCCGCTGGAGGTCGTCGGCCGCCTCGTACTCCCGCGTGCGCACCGCTTCATAGATTGCGATGCAGGCATAGGGCGCCGCGTTGGCGAACGCCAGGATCGCCCCCACCGCTCCCAGCAGCAGGCACGGATAGAGTGTCGGCGCGGAGCCGACCAGCACCTGGAATCCGGGCGGCGCCTCGCGTATCATCTGCATGGTCTTCTCGATGTTGCCCGAGCTTTCCTTCACCGCGAGGATGTTCGGATGCGCGGCCAGCTCGATCACCGTCCGCGCCGGAATGTCCACTCCGGTCACTTGCGGCCAGTTGTAGATGATGAGCGGAATCTTCGCCTGGTCGGCCACCGCGCGGTAATACAGAGCTTGTGCGGCGCCGTTGTTGATGAGGTTCTTGTAATAGTGCGGGGTCCGCACCATGGCCGCCTTGTACCCCATGCCGGCGGCCATGTTGGTGAGCTCGACCGTCTCGCGGACGCTCTCCATGCCCGTGCCGGCGATGAGCAGCTTCTCGGGGGCCGCCGCTTCGCGCACTGCCTCCCAAAGCCGCGCCTTCTCCTGGCAGGTCAGCATGACGCTCTCGCCGGTCGAGCCGCACACCACGTAGCCCGCCAGTTGCGTGCGGTTCCATTTCTCCACGTTGTGCCGGACCTTGGCCAAGTAAAGGTCGCCGTTATGGTCGAAGGGCGTGGCGATGGGAGGGAAAATGCCGTGTAGCTTCATCACTTCGATTCTACTGCGGCTCGCTCGCCGCCGGGGCAAGCACCAGCTCGACGGTCTGCTTCTTGCCCGCTCCCAGATCGACCGACTTGCCGTAGCTTTGAAGGCGCCGCCGGACCTCGGGGTCTCCCCAATCCTCCACCGCCGGTATGGGCAGCGCGAAAACCGTGTACGCTCCGGGTGGAATCCCGGTCAGGCTGAAGGCGCCGTTCGCGTCCGTGCTAGCGCGGCGCTCGACGACGAACGCCGACTGGTTCTCCTGCGGGAACAAAGCAATCATAGCGGCGGTGACGCGGTGCCCTTGCTCGGGCGGCTTGACCACTCCGGAAAGCGTCGCCGAGTCAAACCCCACCACCACCTCGACCGGGCTCAGCGCGCCTTCCTCCGGCACCTCGATTTCCGGAGCGGGCAGGTCCTGCCCCCCTACTCGCACGGCCTTGAGATAGCCCCCTGGCGGCATCCCGCGCAGCCGGACCGAATACGTTTCGGCCGCAATCCCGCCGACCTCGAAGGCGAGGTCCGGCCCGACCCGCGCGGTTCCTCCCAGGGGCGTCCCCTCGGCCATGGCCAGCGAGATCACCATCTCGCCTTTCGGCTCCTCAGGAGGCCGGGACTCCCACACGATGCGGCCGCTGACGGTGTGCCCCACGCCTGCCACCAGGTGGACGTCGCGCAGGTCGCGGTTGGTCACTTGCACCGTGCGCGAGGAAACCAGGTGGCGGCCGGGGCGCTCCATTTTTTCGGCGACGATCTTGTAGGCCCCGGGTGGCAAGCCACGCAGGCGATAGCGTCCGTCGGGCGCCACCCCAAACTGCCGCTGTGCGAATCCGTACGCCGCGTCCAGGGGAATGGCGCGCAGCACACACGACCGGCACGGCCCGCCCGTTTCGGCATCGGCCACCACGCCGGAGACCGCGTAGCTCGCCTGCGGCCGGAACACCACATCGATCTCGGGAAGCTCCTGGCCCCAGCGCACCTCCAAAACCGCGGCCTCCGCCGGATGAACAGCAAACGGATAGTAGGCGGCGACCGCCCGCAACTCGTCCTCACCCGCCGGCATCTCCTCCGACGGCGGCATCGCTCCCACCACGTAACGGCCCGCGGGCAAGCCGTACATGCGGTAGACGCCGCGGTCATCGGTGGCGGCGGACTCGAGGCGGGCGACGGTCCGCCGCCCGTTGAGCCAGCGGAAGCGGTACGCGGACACCTCCGCCCGCATCACCGGGCGGCCCTCCACGTCGGTCACCCGACCGGTGATAACGGCTGCGCGGTTCATCTTGATTTCGATGCCGGTCCGGCTCTGATCTTTCTCAAGTGTGATGGGGTTAGGCCACGCCGCCGGGCGGTAACCGGTCTTCTCTGCATCGAGCGAGTAGGCGCCCGGCCGCAGCCGCCCGAACGAAAACGTCCCGTCGCCGGCCGAAAGCGTCGCCTGCCGCCAGAATTGGCCGTCGATCAGGCCCGACATCTGGACGCTCACGCCGCGCAGGGGTTCCCCGGTCTGGGCCGATACGAAGCGCCCGCTGATCGAGCCGCGCGGCTCGTCCGCCGGCGCCTGCAACAACAGCGCCGCCAGCAGCATCACCACGCTCATTGCGGCACCGCCGTGAGTTCCACATCCACCTCCGCGGCCGGCTCGACGGCAAATCGTTTCACGGCTCGCCCCGCCTTCTCCCAGGTCTCCGGCGCGTAGAGCGAATCCACTTCCACGCTCGGCCAGGCGCAGATGCGGTATTCGCCCGGCCGCACGTCGGGCAAGGTCCAGCGCCCGCGCTGGTCCGCCTGCACTGTGCGAAACTCAACCGGCGAACCGCTCCAGCGCGCCAGGGCCACGCGGGCGTGCGGCAGAGGACCTCCGCCATCCGGCGCCTTGGCCACCCCGGCCACGCGCCCCAGGTCGAAGACCATTTCCAACTCCACGCTGGCCGATCCGCCCTCGGTGATGGCAATCTCCGGATCCTTCTTCCAATAGGCGCCTGCGGGCGAAGCCGGCTGGATCGAATAGATCCCCGGCCACAAGCTCGAAAACTCAAACGTGTATTCTGGGGCGCGGGCGATCGCTTCGGAGCTCTGGATGTCGCCCGGGTCGGTGACGCGGAGCCGCACCTGCTCGGGCCGCGGCCGCGCCGCTGTCGCCGGAGGCAGGCCGACCCGTCCGGAGAGCGACCCCGGCCGGCCCGGCCGAACAGCGAGGTTCAGCAGGTTGCCGCGCAGCTCGATCTTGTGGCGGGCGAAAATCTTGTCTCCGCGCGCGATGCCCGTGCGCTCGGAGGCGGTGAGGATGTAAGTTCCGGCCGGCAGCCCCGTCAAGGCGAAATTTCCCTCGGCATCGACCATGCTGAAACTCGAGACACCGCCCGGGTCGCCGCTCACTGCCTGCACGTAGGCGTGGCCGAGTTGCTCGGTGTCCACCTCCAGGATCTTCCCGGCGATGCGATAGCTGGGCTCGGATCCCAGCGTCAGATCGATCCCGATAATCTCGGCGCCGGTGGTGATCTCAATCTCTTCGGCTTGGCTCTCGTCGCTGCGGCCCGGATAGTAGAGCGCCACCGCGCGCTGCTCGCCGAGGCGGCGGGTCGGCCGGGCGAGCAGGATGTAGCGGCCCGGCTCCAGGCCGTAGACACGGTAGACGCCGCGATCATCAGTGGCTGCCGTGCCGCTCGACGCCGAGCGATGACGCCCGCCGAAGTGGGTGATCCGCCACAGCCCGACCTGCAC
>JACQDI010000353.1 GCA_016201195.1 Acidobacteriota bacterium
CCTGGTAGGCTTTGCCGCCAGCTTCGCCCGCTTCCACGGCCTCGACCAGCTCGAGCACGCCATCGTCGAAGTCGCCAAACGCTGCCCCCAGGCTCACTTCGTGCTGGCCGGGTCTGGCCCCGGCGCCGAAGATCTCCGCCGTCGGCTTCACCAGAATGTGACTTTTCTCGGTCATGTGCCCCACGACCGCATGCCCGGCGTCCTGGCCGCCATGGATGTTCTGGTGGCCCCCTACGCGCCCGAGGGTTTCTTCTACTTCTCTCCCATCAAGCTCTTCGAGTACATGGCCTGCGGCCGAGCCGTCCTGGCGGCGCGCACAGGCCAGATCGCCGAGGTGATCGAAGACCGTCACAACGGCCTGCTCTACAACCCCGCCGACCCGGACGATTTTGTCAAGAAGCTTCTCTCTCTGCTCCGCGACCCCGCCCGCCGCGCCCTCCTCGGCGCCCAGGCTCGCCGAACCATCCAGAACCACTACACGTGGGACCACAATGCGCGGCGGGTGAATGCGGTGCTGGAACACGTGCGAATACAGAATACAGAACACAGAAGACAGAATGTCTGTTAAGCGTGCCCCCGCCGGAAATTTTCGTGAGCTGCTGGTTTGGCGCAAGGCCCATCAGTTTGTGCTGGCTGTTTACAGTCTGACAGCCACCTTTCCCAGGCAGGAGGCCTACAGCCTCTCAATTCAGATGCGAGGGGCCGCCGTCTCCATTCCCGCCAACATCGCCGAGGGATTCCGCAAGCGCGGCAAAGCCGACAAGGCCGCTTCATGAACACCGCACAGGGTTCTCGTGAGGAAAGCCGCTACTACTTGATACGCGCCCAAGACCTGGGCTACGGCCATACAGAACTGCTGATGAGATCACTCGAGGAAGTCAGCCGCCTCCTCCAAGCTTACGCCAACGCCATTTCAAGCTGACTTCTAATTCCACCGTTCATCTTCTGTCTTCTGTATTGTGTCTTCTTCAGGCTCATCTTGCATGAGACAAGACCGACTGCGGATCGGCACAAACCCAAGGACGCAGCGGGCGCTGCCTCTGTCGGCCGCTGTCTCTGCGATAGGAGGCTGGTTTGCTCAGCCGTTGGTGTCCGTTCTCCAGCCGGGCGAGCGACATTGGAGCATCCTCAACAGCCTGCTGACCTCCGGCCAAGCCCGTGGGCCTTTGCTTATGGACGCTCATCTGGCCGCGCTGGCCATCGAGCATGGTGCCACACTCTGCACGCACGACAAAGATTTTGCGCGGTTTCCGGGACTGCGCACCTTTGATCCGCTGGAATCTTAGCGCATCAGCATCGGCTCGGCGATCTCGCGGTCGGTGTGGACGTGGAAGCCGCCGGCGATGGGGTGCAGCCACAGGCCCAGTCCGGGTTCGGGGATGGGGAACTGCTCGGGGCTCGAAACGAGGCGGCCGGTGGTCTCGTCGGCGACCTCGTTGAGCTTGCCGATGTGGATGTGCACGTGGCACTGCGTGCGCACGGTGTCGGAATTGTAAGCGAGGCCCCAGGTGTCGGGCCACAGCTCCTGGGCCTTGGCCATGGCCGCTTTCCACAAGTTCACGCGCTCGGCCGGGGTCAGGTGCTCGAGGCCCTGCTGGCCTTTGTCGTGCGTTCGCGGCAGGGCGAGCGTCCGGTTTGCCTTGCGCGGGTTCGCGTCCTTCAGGAAAAAGATGGCCTCGGTTTGTTTCTCTGCCTCCCTGCAAAGGCTGCACTCGCGGTTTTCGAGCGTCGCCGGCGCCTTATGATCACAGGGGCAGTCGGCGGCGGCCAGCGGCAGGGCGGCGGCCAGGAAGCAGACGATCCGTTTCATCGCGGGGCGTATTTTTCCCTCACCAGAAAAACATAGCATCCAATGCCCACGGCAAGGAAGAACCCGATAGTCATCAGCGGAGCGTCGAAGCGGCCGGTCTTCTGCACCATCCAGCCGGTGAGCCAGGGCGCGGCGATTCCGGCCAGGCTGGCGGCGGTGTTCTGGATGCCGGCCACGCGGCCGATGGCGCTGCCGGGCATCAGGGTCTGCGTCAGCGCCCAGTAATTGGCGGTGGCCAGACCCAGGCCGCTCAGCGAGAACACCGCGAAGAACAGCGTCACCGGGATGGAGCTGGTGAACGCTCCCATCACTTCGCTGAACGCCAGGATGAATCCCACAATGGTGAACGCCTTGCGCACGGTCACCGCGTTCGAGCCGCGGCTGATCAGCCGGTCGGCAGCGAAGCCGGCCGCGATGGCGATGGTGGCCATCCCGCCGAACGACATGAAGGTGAACCAGCCCGAGCCGGTCAGCGACAGCCCGTGGCGGTTCTTGAAGTAGATCGGCATCCACGTCATGCAGAAGTACACGAAGTACATGTAGCAAAACGTGGCCAGGAAGGTGCCCCAGGTGACCGGGCTGGCGAGAATAGCGCCCCAGGAGAGAGAGTTTCCGGACGCTCGGCTCGCGGCGGAGGGGGCTCCGCCGTCGCGCACCAGCACTACCCACGGGATGAGCCACAGCAGGCAGCCTAGTCCGAGAAGCAGAAACATCCACTGCCAGCCGTAGTCCCGGATCAGATAGGCCGCCAGCCACGCGCCGATCGCCGGGCCATACTTGGTCCCCGACATGTACACGCCGATGGCGAAACCGCGCTCCTTCTCGGCGAAGTGGGAGCCGATGTAGCGCATGCTGGCCGGGGTGACCACCGATTCGCCCGCGCCCAGCAGCAGCCGCACCGTAAGGAGGCCGGAAAACGAGGAGATCCCGGCGGTGGCGGCGGAGATGACGCTCCAGAACAGGAAGGCGATCGTGTACGGCCACTTCACGCCGAAGCGATCCACCACCCAGCCGGCCGGCACCTGCAATGCCGCATAAGTCCAGAAAAATGTGGAGAGCGCGATTCCGGAAAGCTGAGGGTTCAGGCCCAGCGTCTTGGGCATCACCGGCAGGGCAAAGGACAGGTTGATGCGATCGACGTAGGCGATGATCACGCCCACGGTGAGCAGTCCGACCACCGGCCAGCGCACGGAGCGCTCACGGGCGGCAGGAACGGCGATTGCAGGTTTGGCCACTAGGTTTCCTATTCTAGCGGAATCGGCACGGTGGCGCTCCGAAGAATCCGGTTCCAGTCCTTCCGGCGCGGCCGCACGTGGAACGCGGTGATGGCCAGGCGCAGGAAGTCATCCAGGGCGACCAAGCCGGTTGGGAGATGCGCCCGAGCCAGATCCTGGCGGCCGAGTTGGGCGCCCGGGCCGACATGGAGATGGGGAAACGTCACGTGGCTCACCCCCCGTGGATGCCACTGGTAGGCCAGGATCTCGCGGTCCTGGCCATCGTGAAGGGAGTAGGAATAGGCGATGGTAAACGCTTCCCAATGCCCACGCGACGCTGTTTTCGCGACCCGGAATTGAAGGCGAATCCTGAGCAACAGGGGAGTCGGCGCGGACAAGCGCACCGGATCACCGCCGGCCAGGGTGAGATAGAGTGGTTCTGCGCTCCTGTAATCACGGTCACGGTAGTTGAGCAGCGTGTCGGTAAGACAAGAAACGGACCTTTGACGGGTCTCAGTGAAGCTCTGTGCGGCTTCTCGTGGGCTCTTCGCACTCACTCTTGGCAGGCTTTTACTTTATCAATGGGAGTTGCATGACTAGATCCATGAGCTCCGGTCGATACGGGTCATCCGGGTCCCCGAATTCCCCGGCCTCCAGTTTCCGCACGAACTCTTTCCCGCTCATCTTGAAGTGACGGCGGGCTTGACGATCGAACAGCTTCCGGCCTTGTTCCGGCGTCAGGATCCGAACCCGCCCGTTGGTCTTGATGGGCTTCGTGGCCATCGGCGAATCCTCTTCTGTTATCGTATCACCTCCCGCCCAGGATCTCCCCGTGGGGCTTGCCCTGGGTCATCTCCTCATAGGCATCCTTGACCTGGTTCTTCAGAGACGGACCGACCCAGTTCTTCACGCTATCCGGCAACTCGATCGAGATGTCTTCCAGCTTCTTGTTCTGGGCAACGGCGGCCTTGACCGCCTTGTTCAGCTCGACGAAGAACTGCTCCTGTCCGGCGAGGACCTCGGGGCCGCCGGGTCCGCCGTGTCCGGGCAGCACGTGCGCCGGCTTGAGCTTGGCCGCCGCCAGCACCACGTTGGGCCAGTTACCGACGTTGCCGTCCGCGGTGTAGTTGTAAGGACCGTTGACCACGGCGTCGCCGGTGCAGAGGATCCGCTCCTTGGGGAGATAGACGAAGCCGTCGCCGCGGGTGTGGGCCCAGCCGAAAAAGTGAAACTCCACGCGGCGGCTCTTGTCGCTCAGCACGAAGGGGCTCTTGTCGAAGGTCTGCTGGGGCGGCTCGGCGGTCGGCAAGTTCAGCTCAGCCACGTCCGGGCGCTGCTTGGACGTGTCCTGCCAGCGCTTGGGCTCGTAGCGCTTCATCTCCTCGGCCACGCCCTTGTAGGCGAGCGTGGTCGCGCCTTCCTTGGTCCACACCGGGTTGCCGTAGGAGTGGTCGCCGTGGTGGTGGGTGTCGAAGACGTATTTCACCGGCTTCGAGGACACCTTGCGGGCGTCACCCAGGGCCGCTCGCGCCCCACTAGGGAAATTCGCGTCCACGATGATCAGGTAATCCTGCATCTCGATGATGATGTTGTTGCAGTGGCCCTGGTTCTTCAGATCCCCCTCGCGGAACCACACGCCGGGCGCGATCTGCTTGACCGTGTTCGGCTGGGCCTCCGTACCCGCTACAAACAACGCCAGCGCCGCCAGAGACGCAAATCCGGTGGCCACCCAAAGCCTCGCTACTCGCATAGATGCTCTCCGAGGAGGACAGTGTAGCAGGTTGTGGAGGCCCTTAAAAAGCGAAGGCAAAAGGCAAAGTGCAAAAGGCAAAAGGCAAAAATCAAGGTACGCGGGCTGCCGCCCGCGAGCACTTTCTTTAAGGAATGCCCCTTTCCTTGATTTTTGCCTTTTGCCTTTTGCACTTTGCCTTTTGCCTTGCTTCTAAGAAGGTTCCAAGAGCAACAACCCACAACCTACGGCTATACTGACTAAATGCACTCTCGCGTGCTCCTGGGGGCCTTGCTCTGGGCCGGGCTGGCTGCTGCCCAAAACGGCGGCGCGCCGGTCGACCACCTGATCGACGAGGTGGGCCAGACTGTCACCCTCGAAAAGAACCTGCGCGTGCTGTGCGATGAGATCGGCGGGCGCGTGCCGGGCAGCGACGCCATGCGCCGGGCGGAGGCTTGGGCGATGGAAGCGTTCCGGCAGGCGGGCATAAGCCAGGTCCACACCGAGAGCTTCACCATCCCCAATTCCTGGGAGGAAGGCGCGACCCGGGCGGAGGTGGTCGCCCCCGCGCGGTTCCTGGTGCGGCTGGCCGCGGCCGGTTGGTCGCCGGCGACACCCAACGGCGGCGTGGATGCCGAGGTGCTGGCCGCCGGCCGAGGTGAGGAGGGCGACGTGAACCGCCTGGGCGCGGCGGCCAAAGGCAAAATCCTGCTGATCCGCTCGGAGGCCCTGGGCAGCTTCCAGGATATGGCGGTCGAGCAACGCCGCGCGACCATCGCCCTGCGCGAGGCGGAAAAAGTCGGCGCCGCAGCGGTACTGCTGATGTCCACACGGCCACGCGGGCTGCTCTACCGGCACACCAACGTCGTCGATGGGCGCCTGGACCGGCTGCCCTCAGCGGTGGTGGCCCGCGAGGATGCCCAGCGCATTCTGCGAATCCTCGACTCCGGCCAGCCCGTGCGCATGCGCCTGTCGCTGCCCAACCACACTGGCGGGCCGTTTGAAGCGCACAACAGAGTGGCCGAGGTTCGCGGGCGC
>JACQDI010000354.1 GCA_016201195.1 Acidobacteriota bacterium
CACCAACCTTTTCGATGCGATGATCCCCGGCTTCCTGCAGCATTGGGACCTCCCTGACCTGGTTCACGCCATGGGAACGCGGCCCGTGATGTGGACGGATCCGGCCAACTGGATGGGGCAAACCATCCCCCTCGGTGCCGGATTCCGGTATCGCTACTCGGGTCAGACGGATGAGGCGTTCCTCGCGGAGCTTCTCCGGTAAAGGCGTGAGCCGTGTACGTGCACGAGGTGGAGTTTGTACATTCTCCGGTGAAGGTATTCCAGCGGTTTTGTGGGGCGGCCTCTCAGGCCGCACCGGGCTTCAGCCCGGCCCAGTGGCGTAAACAGGTGAGGCACTCGACCATAAGTAATCCTCCGGCCTTTGCACCAATCCGGCTCGCACGGGGTTCTCCTCGACATACGCCCGAACGCGCCGAAACTCCGTTTCGTCCCGCACCCGGTGGTCGTAGCTCTCCTCCTGCCAAAAGGCCTTCCCCGTCACTCGCAGGAACTGGTTGGCGCGCCGGCCGGTGGCTCCCTTCAGCGACTGCAACAATCTCGGGACCGGCAGGAGTGGAGTGATCAGCAGGTGAACGTGATTGGGCATGACCACAAACGCGTGCAAACGGTAATGGCCCAGGGGATTCCGTCCCGCGAGGATCGCCTCTACAACAATGCTGGCGATCTCGGGCCGGGCCAGGTGGAGCGGACCGCTGCGGGCATGGTCCAGCAGCCGGTCCATGGCAACGAAGGCCTTCCCGGAGCGCAGAGTGCCGGGAGGGAAGAAACGGTGGGGAGGCAAACTGCCGTGGAGACGCCATGTGAGGAAAAGGGGCTGCCCATCCGGATGCCAGTGTGGCAGGCGGCGCCGGTACAAAGGCATATGGGTATAGTGCCGCGGGAAAGAGGAAATTCTCTGAAATTTTTCTGGGCGGGCCGGGCTGAAGCCCGGCGCGGCCTGAGAGGCCGCCCCACAAGGTGCTTCTAAGGGATAAGGCATGAGAAACCACAAACTGATGGCCCTGGTTTTCCTGTTGAGCCTGGCGTGTCTTTGGGGACAAGCTCCTTCCGCCGCATCGTCCACACTGGCGGAAGGCAGAACGCTCTATGCCGAGCACTGCGCCGCGTGCCATGGGGCAGACGCTCGCGGTACGCCTCGGGGCCGGGAGCTGGCCGCCAGCCGGAGGCTGCGCGGCCGCTCCACCCGCGAGTTATCCGAGCTGATTCGCAACGGTGTTCCCGCGGCCGGGATGCCCGCGTTCGATTTGCCTGCCGCTCGGCTCGAGGCGCTTGCTGCCTTCATCCGCTCCTTGAATTCGCCGGCCGCTGAAAACCCGGCGCCCGGCGACGCCAGGGCTGGCGAACGATTTTTCCTCGCCGGGGGGCAGTGCGCTTCCTGCCACATGGTATTCGGCAGAGGCAGCCCCATCGGCCCGGATCTGTCGAATATCGGCAGCGAAATGACCATCGACGAGATTCGCGAGTCATTGTTGCAGCCCGGCGCCCGCATCAGCCCCGGATATGAGCTGGTTACGGTGAAGTTGCGCGACGGAAAAACCATTCGCGGATTCGCAAGAAATCGCAGCAATTTCGATATTGCGGTGCAGGGTCTGGATGCTCGGCTCCGCCCGGTTCGGGAGCACGAGATCCTGGCCGTTGAGGAAGAAAAGCAATCGCTGATGCAGGCTGTGAAAACCAGCCCAAAGCAATTGGAGGATCTCATCGCCTACCTCAGCCGCTTGACCGGCGTTGCGCCCGGCGCGACCGTAGTTCCCGGAAACGAATCAGGCGGAGTGGATTTCGCCAGAATCGTAAGGGCGAAGCCGGGCGACTGGCTGACCTACGACGGCAAGCTGAGCGGAAACCGCTATAGCGAACTCAGCCAGATCCATACCGGCACTGTAAATCGACTGGTTCTGAAGTGGGCGTCTCCGATTCCGCATTTCGGCCTGGAGGTCACGCCCCTTGTTGCGGACGGCATTATGTATCTCTCCGGTCCAAATCAAGCGTATGCGCTGGATGCTCTGACCGGGCGTCGAATCTGGGTGTATGCGCGCCCGCGCACTCCGGGCCTGGTGGGCGATGCCTCGTTGGGCACCAATCGCGGCATGGCGCTGCTCGGGGACAAGGTTTTCATGACGACGGACAGTGCTCATCTGATCGCCTTGAACCGCACGACCGGGCGTCTGGTGTGGGACCAGGTAAGGCCCGAGGAGCCGCAACATTACGGCTCGACCGTCGCGCCCTTGGTGGTGAAGGACCTGGTGATCGCTGGCGTTTCCGGCGCCGACTGGGGCATTCGCGGCTTTCTCGCCGCCTACAAAGCCTCGAC
>JACQDI010000024.1 GCA_016201195.1 Acidobacteriota bacterium
GGCTCCCCATCGCTCCGCCGCGAAAGCCTCCGCCGTAGGAACCGCGGCTCCCCATCGCTCCGCCGCGAAAGCCTCCGCCGTAGGAACCGCGGCTCCCCACCGCTCCGCCGTGAAAACCTCCGCCGTAGGAACCGCGGCTCCCCATCGCTCCGCCGCGAAAGCCTCCGCCGTGAGAGCGTTGGGCCGAAGCCGGGGCGGGCCGGATCAGGAGCGCGGCCGCTGCCATCACGCCCCAAGCCAAGAACTTCTTCGCGCTGGGCATTGTTTCACCTCCTACTCGACCACTATCTTATACAATCAAACCCGCGAAACAAGGGTTTTGTTTCCTGCTCCGGGTCCTGTTTGTCATGTTCCCTCCATTCCGGCCGGCGGCCAGTCAACCGGGGCATCGCGGGGCTGGTGGAGGAGTTCCGGGGCGGCCGTGCCGGGGGCTGAAGCAGGGCGGCCGCAGTCCAATAATCGGCGCTAGCGGCGAAAAACAAGGCCCTCGATTGCCGTGGGCGAGAGTTCCCCCTCGAGCGTCTGTGCTTCGGCCTGGGAGCTTTCGAACACGGCCTCTCCGAGGCGGCAAAGGTCGGCCGGCCATTCATCTTGCAGGAACAGTTTCACCAGGTGCGGATCGAAGTGGCGGCCACTCTGGCGCTCGATCTCGGCCAGAGCCTTTTCAGGGGGCCAAGCAGGCTTATACGGCCGGGCATGGGTCAGCACGTCGAATACATCCGCGATGGACACGATGCGGGCGGAGAGCGGAATCGCCTCGCCCTGAAGGGAGTAGTAACCGCTGCCGTCCCACCTTTCATGGTGATAATGGGCGATTTCTTCGGCCAGTTGGATGATGGAGAAATGGCTTCCCGAAAGGATCCTGGCTCCAAGCTCCGCATGGGTCTTCATCTGCTCGAACTCCTCGGAGGTCAGTTTCCCCGGCTTCAGCAGGATGTTGTCGGGAATGCCGATTTTACCGATGTCGTGGAGGGTGGCGGCTTTTTCCAGGAGTGCGATCCGCTCTTCGGGCAGCCCCGCGTGGCCGCCCAGAATGGCGGCTAGCCGCCCGACGCGCTGTGTGTGCCGCCCCGTGTCGTCGTCGCGCGACTCCGACGCCAGGGCCAAGCGCTGGAGCATTTCGATTTGGGCTGACTCCAGTTCGCTGGTGCGCTCCCGGATCCTGTCTTCCAGGGTGTGATTCTGGCCCTGCAACTGCCGGTAGAGCCAACGAGTCTCCAGCATATTGCGGATCCGCAAGAGCACCTCGGTCACATCGAAAGGCTTGGTCAAAAAATCCTTAGCGCCGGCCGAGAGAGCCTTTTGCTTGACCTCGGGCAGGATATCCGCGGTCAGCACCAGGATGGGAACATAATCGTCCTGCGCGGTGCTGCTGCCTAACTGCTCCATGACGGTGAATCCACTCAGGTGGGGCATATGCAGATCGAGCAATACCAGATCGGGGTGATATTCTCGGTACAGCTTCGCTGCTTCGCGGGGATCTTGGGTGCTGGCGAGGTTGTTATATCCAGCTCCTTTCAGGATTCGTTTCAGCAGGAGAACGTTGGCCTCTTGATCGTCGACCATCAGGATTCGGGCCGTTCGGGTATCTTCAGACGGCATGGCTGAAATCCTTCGTCTTGGCGGCTTCGTCCACCACCCGCAGAACCTGCTCGACATCCAGGGGCTTGGTCAGGTAGGCCCTCGCTCCTGCGGCGAGCAACCGATGGATCTGATTCTTCGTTGCATCGGCGCTGAGGATCACGATCGGGATGTCACGGCACGCCGGCTCGGCCCGCAAGCGGCGGATGACCTCGCCGCCCAAAATATCGGGGAGATGGACATCGAGCAGGATCAGGTCGGGGCTCTCGGTGCGAGCCAGCTCCAGACCATCGAGGCCGCAGCTCGCGGAAAGGAGCCGGACCTGGGGCCGGAACGCGAGAATCCGTTCCATCAGCCGGAGGTTCGACAAGGTATCCTCGATGTAGAGCAGCGTGCAGGCGGCGTTGCTGGTCTCTGCCGCCGGGGCTGAGCGATGCTCCTGCGCCCCTGGGTGTAGCGCCGCCGTGGCGCTATCCACCGACCCCAAGTCGAACCAAAACGTGCTTCCCTGCCCCACCACCGTATCGACGCCCATGCTCCCCCGCATCGCATCCACCAGGGTCTTGGAGAGAGCCAGACCGAGCCCGGTGCCTTCGATTCCGGTTTGCTCCGCGCCCAAGCGCTCGAAGGGGATGAAAAGCCGGTTCAGGTTTTCCTGGGTGATGCCCGGACCGGTGTCGCTCACCGAGATGCGCAGCCGGGCGTCCTGTCTCTGTTCACAGGAGAGGATCACGCGGCCTCCCTCGCGGTTGTATTTCACCGCGTTCGAAAGCAGGTTCAGAAGGACCTGTTTCAGCCGCTGATAGTCCCCCAGCACGTAGGGGTCTTGGTCTGATGGGATACGGTTTTCGAGAACGATTTCACGCTGATCAGCCAGGGGCTGGACGAGGCTCAACGCCTCTTGAGCCGCCGCGACGACCTCCACCGGCTCCATCGACAAGGTTCGGCGGCCGGACTCAATCCCGGCGATATCCAGCACTTCGTTAATCAGTTGGAGCAGGTGCCGGCCCGCCTTCAGGATCTGCTCGGTACTCTCCTGGTCAGACTGGTTGAGTTCCCCGATCGAGAGCAGTTGGCCAAAGCCGAGGATCGCGTTCAGCCCAAACCTGGCCCTGCAACAGGCCATCGTCGTTTTGCATCCTCGCGCAGGACAGCAACACCGGGACCATGCCGCCGTCCTTCTTCCGATAGCTCCCCTGGGCGCCATAGCAGGGGCCGGTACTATCGGGCGAATGTCCGCCGCATCCGTCCACGATCAGGGTTACGGGCTGGCCGAGCAGTTCAGTCTCCGAATACCCCAGCATCGAGAGCGTCGCCTGATTGATGGTTCGGATCCTTTGGTTTACATCGACCACGATGAGTGATTCGCCCATAGACCGGATGATATTGTCGACATAGTCTTTGGATACCGTGGTCAAGCCGAGCTTTTCCAGCATCTGATTGAAAGCCACGGCCAGACGTCCCACCTCGTCGGCGCGGTTGACCGGGGCCTTTAGCGAGAAATTGCCCTCACCGACATGCCGGGTGAACTCGGTGAGCCCCTGAAGCGGCCCCAACAGGCGGCGCATTTGGAAGAACTGCACGCCCAGGATTAGCAGGAGTGCCCCGCCGGCCACGCCGAGCACGGCCCGGACGGTTCGCTGGAAGAGCCTAGTTTGCTTCTCCATCGACACCCCCATGCGTACCACGCCTAGGCGCGCGCGTTTGGTCTG
>JACQDI010000357.1 GCA_016201195.1 Acidobacteriota bacterium
CCGTGCCTTACCGGAAGCAGTTGAACTTCACCTTCGACGCGCTCCGTTCGGCGGCCACGGCGATCGAGCGGCTGCGCAACTTCAAGCTGCGCCTGGACACTGACCGCTTTGAGCCGGGCGAGAACCTGCGCATTCGCCAGATGGGCGAAGAGGCTCGCCTGCAGTTCGAGGCGGGCATGGATGACGACCTGAACACGGCGCGGGCCCTGGCCGCCGTCTTCGATTACGTGCGGGATGCCAACACGCTGATGGACGCCGGAGAGTTCAAGGCAGGGGACGTGGCCGGCGCCCGTGACCTGCTGGGGCGTTTCGATGGGATCTTTGATGTCCTTGAGCCGACCCGGCAGGGCCGGCTCTCGCCAGAGGAGATCCAGCGCGCCATCGACGAGCGCCTCGCCGCCCGCAAAGCCCGCAACTTCACCCGCGCTGACCAAATCCGCCAGGAGCTGGCCGCGGCCGGGGTCATTCTGGAAGACACCAAAGACGGGACGCGGTGGAAGTACAGCTAGATTTGGTGATTTGTTGATTTGGTGATTTGGTGATTGACACACAAGGGGCGCCGGGTGCAACCATTTGGCCCGACATCGCCCTGGTCCTCAACAACCTCGCCGAGATTCATTGACTGTATCAGCGATATGATGCGGCCGAGCGGCTGCTGCGGGATTCACTCGCTTTAACGCCGACTCCCGCTACCTCATGGGCCTCTTCAACGCCGGGTGGCCGTGGGAACGCGACTACCTAGCCGCCAGGCGATCCAGGGTGCCGCTCATCAAGATCTGGGCCTACGACCACCTGTGCCTGTTCGGCCGTGGCGTACCGCTTCCCTTCGCAGAACGCGTCTTTCGCTACTAGAGGCGGATCTCTCCGCTCGGCTGGAGTCTGCTACCGGGCGCTCCGGCACTTACCCGGATAGGACTTGCACCTGTTAGAACAACGCGTCTTTCAGGACGCACCATGCTGCTACTGTACCATGAGCTACAGCGGCTTCACCGGGCCCAGGTAGCGGTCCAGCCAGTCGAGGATCACCTTGATCACTTCAGGGTTGAAGATGTCGTGCCCGGCGTTGAACAGGACGTGGCGCTTGTCCTTCTCGGGTGTGCCGAGCAGGCGGAACAGCGGACGCTGGCTGCCTTCGAGCGGGAACAGGAAGTCGTCGCGGCCGTTGATCATCAAGGTCGGGATCTTGACGCGGGGGGCGAAGTGGAGCGGGTCGACCTCGGGCGGCACCTTCTCGAAGAACCCGCCTTCTAAGAGCACGCCGGTGCGGAAACGGTCCTCGGCCGCCATGAGACGCGGGCCCTGCGCCGCGCCGAGACTTACACCGTAGTAGGCGAGCTTCGCGCGGTCGATCTCCGGGCGGGTTTCCAGGTAATCGATCGAACGGCCCAGGTCCTTGGACCACTGGAGGTTCATCTCCCGCCACAGGTTGGGTTGTCCAAAGCGGTGGTAGTAGCGGCTGGGGCCGCGTTCATAAGTTCCCTTGTAGACGGGATACATCACTGCCCGGCCGCTGCGCACGATGAAATCGAACCAGACCAGGTCCAGCCGCTCGCTGGAGCGATTCGTCAACACCCCGGCGCCCGGGAAATAGACGACAGTTTGGTAGGGCGGGGCCGCGCTCTTCGGCAGGAACAAGTAGGCTGGCACCCGCTCGTTGCCGTAGGCGGCCTGGAATGAGACCTTCTCTTTCCGCCAATACTCGGAAGTGTCGTCCGCCGACTCGATCACCTGCTTCAGCTCGGTGCGGTCGTAGGAGTGGAGGTCCTTGTAGACCCGGAAAACGTCGTCGCCGGCCGGCTTGTCCTTGGTGCGATCGCGGACGACTAAGGTCACCGGACCGTTGAGGGCCTCGGAAACCGGGCCGATGTACTTGGCGCTGCGGAACCCGTGAGTCGGCAGGCGCTCGAAGGGCGCCCGAGCATCCGGGACGTTGTACAGGTAGCTGCCTTCAGTCCACGCGCCCCCGAGGATGTAACGGCGCTCGCCGGCCGGGTTCCAGCACCACTCCTTGACGTTGCCAGCCATGTCGTAGGTGCCGTACGGGCCGAGTCCGTGGGAGCTTCCCACCCGGGCGGGGCCCCGGCCGGAGAGATTGCTCAGCCGAAGGATGTCGGAGAGAGTGAAGATTTCCGCTGCCCTGTACCAGTGATAGACAGTGGGCAGGCTCTTGCCGGCGAACTGGGCGTAGGCGGCGGCCTCGTACCAACTCACCCCACCGACGGGGAAGTCGGCGCGGCCCTCGAGGAAGGTTCCCAGTTCCCAGGTGGCCGGCCCGGGCCGGCCGGTCGAGTCGCAAAACTCGGCCATGGCCTGCTCCCAGCTTATGGTCCGGCCGCCCTTGACGAACGGCTGGTTCCAATACTCGCGGTTGCGGTATCCGCCGCGGTCGACGAACTGCTTGAACTGGCGGTTGGTGACCTCGTACCTGTCCAGCCAGAAGCCTTCGATGGTGAGGTTCGTAACGGCCGGGTGCACGTAGTTTCCAGGAGGTATCCAGACCATGCCTTCCGGAACTTGAGAATGGAGGCGGAACTCGAGGAAAGGGGATACGGGAACGCCGGAGCCGCTCAGCGCGGACGCCGCTGCGGTCGCGCTCACGATGGTCCCTTCCAGCGCGGGGAAGCCTTCTCGGGTGATCCGGTAGCGCAGGAGCGAGCGCGGAATCTGGATCCTCTCGATCGGAGTGCGGCCGAGACGCTCCCAGCGCGCTGGCTCGTCGGTGTCCATGTAGTCCCTGACATAGATGTCGGCGCCGGGCGGTTCGGTGCGAAACGAGACCGTCGTCAGGAATTCCCCACGCAGGCGCTGAACCAAAGGGTCGGCAGGCAGGTAACGCTCGATCTGCTGGGCCAGGCGAGCTGCTGCCAGGGATCGATCCTTCTCGATCAAACGCGCGATCTCGGGGAGCGCGACGTTGCGCGCCCAGCGCACGCGGGAGGCGCGCACTCCGATCCAGACCGCCACGGCCATCAGCGTGACGATCGACAGCGCAGCGGCGACCGCCAGCGGCCCTCGCCGGAGCATCGGGCGCGACCGACAGGCTTCCAGGTCCTTGCCCATCTCGCCCGCCGACGGGTAGCGCGCCTCGCGGCGCTTCTCCAGGCTCCGCGACAGGATCCGCCGCAGCTCGGGCGCGACATCGATCGGCTCGGGCGGCTGGTGCAGGATGGCGGTCAATATGGAGAGGTTCGAGTCGCCCGCGAACGGCCGGCGGGCGGCCAGCATCTCGTACAGCACCGCGCCGAACGAGAACACGTCCGAGCGGGCGTCGACCGGCTTGCCTTCGGCCTGCTCGGGCGACATGTAGGCGACCGTGCCCATCACGACGCCCTCGACCGTCTGCTGGCCGGCGGTGACAGTCGGGGCCTCTTCGTCCACCACGACGCGCTCGGTCAGCTTGGCGAGGCCGAAGTCGAGAACCTTCACCCTGCCGTCAGTGGTGACCATGATGTTGGCCGGCTTGATATCCCGGTGAACGATGCCGGCCGTGTGGGCGGCCGCCAGGGCTGCCGCGATCTGCGTGGCGTATCCCAGCGCCCGCTCGGGCGGCAGCGGGCCCTCAGCGATCAGCCGGTCGAGCGACTGGCCGTCGACGTACTCCATGGCGATGAAGTCAACGCCGTCGGCCTGGTCGATGTCGTAGATCGTGATGATATTGGGGTGATTCAGGGCCGAGGCGGCCTTGGCCTCCAGCACGAAGCGCCGCTTGCGCTCGGGGTCGCCGACGGCCTCCGGGCGCAGGACCTTGATGGCGACCGTGCGGTCGAGGTGAGTGTCGAGCGCGCGATAGAGCACGCCCATGCCGCCCTGACCGAGCTGGGCGAGGATCTTGTAGTGGGCGAGCGTCCGGCCGGTCATCGCTGCGGCCTGCCTCCTTGCAAGGCATTGTATGCCGGGATTTCCATTTTGGCTCCCGGCTTCCAGGTCAGTATACACCCAGCCGCCATCCTTCGATCCTCCGAGTTGCAGTTTTCGCTTCCGGAGCGTTTTCGGCTCCGCCAAGCGCCACTTTCGCCCTGCCACAAGAAACCAAAAACCGCAAACCCTGCCTTCCCAGTAAGTTCCATGGACACCTCTCCGCCCTCACTGCCCGGTCGTCTGATTTTCGCCGCACCCGCCGCCTCGCGTCTATCCCGTCGCCACCGGCAAGGCGGCAATCCTTCGCACCATCGCCGCAAACAGCCGCCGCGTCAGATGACTCTCTGCCAGCAGCAGCCAGTAGTACCGCGCGTGCTTGATCAACCTACCGCCGGTCTTCACCAACCGTTGCACCAACCGTTGCTGCAAGCTGGTCAGGGACCAGTTGTCGATTTTCCGCGGAAGCACCAGGCGACGCTAGAGGTTCCCCAGGTTGTAGGCGATGAGGCTCAGCCACAGCCGCACTTCATTCGAACTCTCGTCAGAGGAGATCCAGCGCGCCATCGACGAGCGCCTCGCCGCCCGCAAAGCCCGCAACTTCACCCGCGCTGACCAAATCCGCCAGGAGTTGGCCGCGGCCGGGGTCATTCTGGAAGACACCAAAGACGGGACGCGGTGGAAGTACAGCTAGATTTGGTGATTTGTTGATTTGGTGATTTGTTGATTGACACACAAGGGGCGCCGGGTGCAAGACCCTGCAGATCTGCAGGGTTCTTCAGCGGGAGAGTCTCGCTTGAGACCCGCGGCCACGGCAACGTCTCGCCCCGCCTGGTTTCGTCCGCCATTCAATTTGCAAGATACGTCGCCAAATCCGCCAAAGCCGAGGCCGTGGCCAGGGCGGTGCGCGAGAGGCTGGTGCGCTGACGGCGCTTCAATCAGCGTCGGATGGAGGCCGCCTCACTCTCACGCGCCGCGGATCAACGACAGTCACACACCCGGCGAGCTCTTCCAGGTCTGTCTCGCGCACGAACTTAAGGATGAACGAATTCACCGCCGCCGGTCCCATACTCCGAGGCCGAAACAGCACCACCCCTGGATGATCGCCCGGAGCAAACTTCCGCACGTCGGCGACATCGAGATCGAGGGTGAACACCATCCGCCCCTCGCGTCTGGCGCAGGCCCCTACGTCGACATCGGACTTTCCCAAAAGTTGCTCTTCGGCGGCAGTCGCCACGTTGTGCCTTTGCTGCTCGAGGCCGGGCTTCAGGTGGCGCGACAAGTTTTCGTCCAGCTTGAGCCTCATCAAGCCGTGATCTTCCAGACGTTCTCGCGAGCCAACTCGGCTGCGTAGGCTACTGCGGCCCGGATGTCCTCCACTTGCAGGGAGGGATAGTGGTCGAGGATCTCCTGGGGCGAAAGACCCTCGGCAAGAGCGTCCAGGATAATCGCGATGTAGATCCGCGTGCCGCGGACGCACGGCTTTCCGGCACAAACCCTCGGATCCACGGTCACGCGATCGAGGAGTTCCTCATGGCTCATGCAAGTATAGTAGCACGCGCGCCCTCTCAGGCATCCCGCCTGTGGCGGGCTAAACATGTGCACGGGCGAGCGGCTGGCAATCGCTAAATCGCCAAATCATGTCATACTATAGATATGCGCACTCCTGCGCAGTTGCGCCCCGCCCTGTTCGGCGTTGATTGATCCTCCCGGCCGGCGAGGATTCGGATTTCCACTTACAGTACAGGAGGCACTAATTATGAAGGGGCGTTTACCGTTGCTGGCGACCCCGCTGCCGGGGCCGGAAGCTCAGCGGGTCCTGGCGCTCGATTCCCAGTTTGTCTCTCCCTCTTACACCCGCACCTATCCCCTGGTGGCCCGGCGGGGCGAAGGGGCCATCGTCGAAGACGTGGACGGCAACCGCTTTCTGGACTTCAGCGCGGGCATCGCCGTCGTGGCCACCGGCCACTGCCACCCGCGGGTGGTGGAAGCGATTCAGAAGCAGGCGGCCGAGTTGATCCACATGTCGGGCACCGACTTCTACTATGAGAGCCTGGCGCAGCTTGCCCAAAAGCTGGCCGAAATCGCCCCCGGCGACGGCCGCAAGAAGATCTACTTCGGCAACTCGGGGACCGAGGCGATCGAGGCGGCGATGAAACTGGCCCGCTATCACACCGGGCGGGATAAGTTCATCGCCTTCCTGGGGGCATTCCACGGGCGCACCATGGGCGCGCTGTCGCTGACCGCCAGCAAGCCGGTCCAGCGCCGCGGATTTGGACCGCTGGTCCCGGGCGTATATCATATTCCTTACGCGTATTGTTACCGGTGCCCGTATGACCTCGACCCGGACCACTGCGCCGTGGAATGCGCGACGGTGATCGAGCGGGAGTTGTTCCGCACCGTGGTGCCGGCGAGCGAGGTAGCGGCGATCGTGGTCGAGCCGATCCAGGGTGAGGGCGGGTACATCGTCCCGCCTCCGAAGTTTTTGCAGGAGCTGCGGCGCATCGCCGGCGCCCACGGCATTGCCCTGGTATTCGACGAGGTGCAGTGCGGCATGGGGCGCACCGGCCGGTGGTGGGCCTGCCAGCACGCCGGCGTCGAGCCGGACATCCTGGCGGTGGCCAAGGGGATTGCCAGCGGCATGCCCCTTGGTGCTACCATAGCCTCGGCGGAGTTCATGAGCTGGGGGCCGGGGGCGCACGCCTCGACCTTCGGCGGCAACCCAGTGAGCGTCGCCGCGGCGCTGGCCACCATCGAGCTGCTCGAGCAGGGCCTGGTGGACAACGCCGCCCGCATCGGCCGCCGGATTCTGGACCGGCTCGCCGGGTGGCCGCAGCGTTTCCCGGTGGTGGGCGATGTGCGCGGCCAGGGACTGATGATCGGCATCGAGTTTGTCACCGACCAGAAGACGAAACAGAGGGCGCCCGCGCTGCGCGACCGCGTGCTGCAAGGAGCCTTCGAACGGGGGCTGCTGCTGCTCGGCTGCGGTGAGAACGTGGTGCGGCTCATGCCGCCCCTGGTCATCGACGAGGAGCAGGCGGACTTCGCAGTC
>JACQDI010000358.1 GCA_016201195.1 Acidobacteriota bacterium
CAAGTTCGTCCTGTCTTTCTTTGTGGTGATCCTGGCGGCCACGGTGGTGCTGGACTTCCTCATCAGCGGACAAGTCGAACAGAACTACACCGACACGCTGCGGCAGGGGCTCGAGGAAAAAGCCTCCCTGCTGGCCGACCGCGTGGGCGAAGCCGCCGGCCTCGGCCCGTTCGCCCGCCGGGCGGCGGCGCAGGTGAATGCCCGCGTCACCATCATCGCCGCGGATGGCGCGGTGCTCGCCGATTCTCAGGCCAACCCCTCGGCGATGGAAAATCACGCCGGCCGCCCGGAGTTTGCCGCCGCCCTGCGCGGCGAGGCCGGCTCGAGCACCCGGTTCAGCGAGACCATCCGCACCAACTTTCTCTACGTCGCCGTCCCGTTACGCGGCGGCGGCGCCCTGCGGCTGGCCTATCCGCTCGCCGGGATCGACCGCCGGCTGGCGGGTATCCGCCGGCGCATCGTCATCGGCTCGGGCCTGGCCGTGCTCGCGGCCATGCTGCTGGCCGCGCTTCTCGCGGCTTCCATCTCCCGCCGCCTGAACCGCGTGGTGGATTTCGCAAGGGCGGTGGCGCAGGGGCGCTTGACCGCGCGCATCCCGGTCGACGGCGCTGACGAGATCTCCATGGTCATGGAGGCGCTCAACCGCACCGCCGACCAGCTCGAAGAAAGCTTCTCGCGCCTCGCCGAAAGCGGCCGCCAACTGGAGGCGGTGCTGGAGGCCATGGAGGAAGGCGTTATCGCCGTCGATGCGCAGAAGCGGATCGTGTGCGCCAACCGGGCGCTGTGCCGCCTGCTGCGGGCCGAGATCCAGCCCGGCAAGCCGCTCGACGAGGCGATCCCGGATCCCGAAATCCGCGCAGCTCTCGAGCGCGCCGTCGCCACCCACACCGCCACCGCCGCCGACGTGCGCCACGGCGAGCCGGCCCGGTCCCTGAAACTGAGCTGTTCGCCCATGGCCCGCGGCGCGGTGGCCGTGCTCTACGACGTCACCGACCTGGAGCGGCTCGAGAACATGCGCAAGGACTTCGTGGCCAACGTCTCCCACGAGTTGCGTACGCCGCTCACTTCCATCCAGGGCTACGCGGAGACGCTGCTCGAGAGCAGCCTGGTGGCCGATCCGCGCGCTCGCGAGTTTGTGGAGATCATTCGCAAACACGCCGCGCGCATGGCCAAGCTCACCGCTGACCTGCTCACGCTCTCGCGCATCGAGCTGGGACGGCACGAGTTCCGCTTCGCCCCGATGCGGGCGGTGGAGGCCATCGAGTGGGCCATGCAGAGCTTCGAGCAGGTGGCGCGCGCCCGCCAAGTGGATCTCGTCGCCGACGAAAACGGCGAGGCCTGGGTGATGGCCGACAGCGACGCCCTCCACCAGGCGCTGCTCAACCTGCTGGACAACGCGCTCAAATACACCCCGCCCGGCGGCCGGGTGAGGGTTTCCGCTCGGCCGGTGAAAGGCATGATCGAGTTTTGCGTCGCCGACACCGGCGCCGGCATCGACGCCGAGCACCTCCCGCGCCTGTTCGAGCGCTTCTATCGCGCGGACAAGGCCCGCTCGCGGGAACTGGGGGGCACCGGCCTGGGGCTGTCGATCGTGAAGCACATCGCCCGCGCCCACGGCGGCGACGTGCGCGTAGAAAGCGAGCTGGGTCGCGGCTCCTCGTTCTTCTTTACCGTCTCCGCCGCCGTCGCGGCGACGGAGATGGTGGAACGTGGATCGTAGATCGTGGATCGTGCGCTCTGCTGCGCGGAGCCCACGTTCCACGATCCACGTTCCACCATCCTCCTTTGATTTTGCATTTCAGTTTTGAGAAGATGGTTCCGGCGAAAGGGTGAATCGATGAGAGTGCTGCCCAAGCAAGAAAAGTTTTTCAGCCTCTTCGTGCAGCAGGCGGAGTGCATCGCCGAGGCAGCCAAGCTGCTCTCTTCGGCTATCTACGGGGGCGGTACCCAGCTCGGCTCGTGCGCGGCGCAGATCCGCGAGGTCGAGCACAAGGGCGACGAGCTGACCCACGAGATCATGACCCGCCTCAACAAGACGTTTATTACCCCCATGGACCCCGAGGATATCCACCGCCTCGCTTCGGGTCTGGACGACGTGCTGGACATGATCGACGCCGCGGTGGGGCGCCTGGTGCTGTTCAAGTTGGCATACCTGCCGGCCGCGGTCACTACCCTGGCCGAGATCATCGAAGCCTGCAGCCGGGCTACGGTCAAGGCCATCACCGCCATGGCCGAGGGCGATCACGTCATGGAACACCTCATCGAGATCAACCAGCTTGAAAACGAGGCAGATCGCGTGAACCGGCAGGCCCTGGCCGAGTTGTTCGCCACCGAAAAGAACGCCATCGAGCTGATCAAGCTGAAAGAGATCTACGAAATCCTGGAAGAGGCCACCGACCTCTGTGAGGACGTGGCTAACACCATCGAGAGTGTGGTTGTGAAGAACGGCTGAGCCGGGCGCGCCGATGGACCTCACTCACACGCTGGTTCTCACCATCATCGCCCTCGCCCTGGCGTTCGACTACGTCAACGGCTTCCACGACGCGGCCAACTCCATCGCCACCGTGGTCGCCACTCGCGTGCTCTCCCCGGGCCGGGCCGTGGCTTGGGCGGCGTTCTTCAACTTCATCGCCGCCTTCGGATTCGGCACGGCGGTGGCCAGCACGGTGGGCACCGGACTGATCCAGAAGGCGGTGGTCAACGAGCACGTGATCCTCGGCGGACTGGTGGGCGCCATCGCCTGGGACCTCATTACCTGGTTCTTCGGCATCCCCTCCAGCTCGTCCCACGCCCTGGTAGGGGGATACGCCGGGGCGGCCATGGCGCGAGTAGCGATTGAGCAGGGCTGGACCCGCATCGGCTCAGCGCTGATCGCCTCCGGCTGGATCAAAACGCTCGCCGCCATCGTCATCTCCCCGGTGATCGGCATGATCGTGGCGAGCATCCTGATTTTCCTGGTGACGTGGGGATTCCGCAGCGGGCAGCCGAGAACGCTCGACCGCTATTTCCGTCGCTTCCAACTCTTCTCGGCCGCGATTTTCAGCTTCGCCCACGGCACCAACGACGCCCAGAAGACCATGGGCATCATCGCCAGCGCCCTGTTCGCCGCCGGCTACATCAAAGAGTTCTATATTCCCTCTTGGGTGATCCTGGCCGCCTACGCCGCCATCGGCCTGGGGACCTTCACCGGTGGCTGGCGGATCGTCAGGACCATGGGCACCCGGTTAACCAAGCTGCGGCCCATGGGCGGCTTCTGCGCCGAGACCGCGGCGGCCATCACCATCCTCACCCAGGCCCACTTCGGAGGCTTGGTTTCGACCACCCACACCATCACCGGCGCGATCGTCGGCGTGGGGACCGTGCATCGCGTCCGCGCCGTGCGCTGGGGCCTGGCCACCAGCATCGTCTGGGCCTGGCTCCTCACCATCCCCGCCTCCGCCGCCATCGCCGCCCTCTCCTACTGGCTCATCCGCATCTTCCTGCCCGCTCGATAGACTACGTTTTAGCGGGGTCTCTACGGTGCTTGACTACTGCGCCCGCCGCACGACCTTACCCGGACGCACGGAAGTGGGGCGGCCCTCCTCCACCACCGGGACGCCGTTGACCAGTACGTAGTCGAGGCCGGTGGAATATTGATGCGGCTTCTCGAAGGTCGCCCGGTCACCGACCGTGGCCGGGTCGAAGATCACCAGGTCGGCCCAGAAGCCTTCTCTCACCAGGCCACGGTCGCGGATCCCAAAGGTCCGGGCCGGGAGTGAGGTCATCTTGCGGATCGCTTCCTCGAGCGGGATCACTTTGTCCTCGCGCACGTACTTGCCGAGCACGCGGCAGTTGGTGCCGTAGGAGCGCGGGTGCGGCACGCCCACGCCAAACTCGGGAATCCCCACCGCGTCGCTGGCCACGGTCATGTAGGGGTGGCGCATGATGCGCTCCACATCGGCCGGGCTCATCGAATCGTAAACCATCCCCGCCCCGCCCCCCAACTGGATGTCGAGGATCGTCTCGATCTCCTGGGCCAGGCCTTTGGGCCGTCCTTTCTCGACGGTGATCTGGGTGATGGTCTTGCCCTCCAGCGCCGGGTTCCACTTGCAGGAGGCGACATGGCACCATTCCATACTGCTGCGACTGTGTTGGTTTCGCCAGCGGTCCTCCATCTCGCGGGCGATCTTGGCGCGGGTGGCGGGGTCGCTGAGCCGCTTGCGGATCTGCTCCTCGCCGTCGGCCAGCGCCCAGCTCGGCAGCAGGTATCCGATGTTGGTGCTCGACGAGGAATAGGGATACTGATCGATCACCACGTCGATGCCCTCGCGCCGCGCCGCGTCGATGGCGGCCAGGGTTTTCACGCTGTCGCCCCAGAAGCGGGGATTGTCGATCTTGAAGTGGGAGAGCTCGACGCGCAGGCCCGACTCGCGCCCCACGCGCAGGGCCTCGGCGATGGCCTCCATCACCTGCTCGCCTTCGTCGCGCATGTGGCTCGCATACACCCCGCCAAACGGCGCCGCCGCCTTGGCCAGGGCCGCCACCTCCTCGCTCGACGAATAGGTGCCGGGAATGTAGATCAGGCCGGTCGAAAAGCCCACCGCCCCGTCCCGCATGCCCTGGGCGACCAGGGCCTGCATCTTCCCTATCTCCTCGGCCGTGGCGTGCCGATTGGCTGTACCCATCACGTCCCGGCGCACGCTATTGTGCCCGATGAGCGAAGCGAGGTTGAGCGCCGCCCCTTTCTCCTCGACCTCGGCGAAATACTTCGCCAGGTCGGTGCGCGAGCCGCCGCAGTTGCCCGTGACCGCCGTGGTCACGCCGTCGCCCACGAAGTTCCGGGCCTCCGGACGGGCCAGAATGTCGTTCTCGATGTGGGTGTGGACGTCGACGAAGCCGGGAGCCACCATCCGCTCCCGCGCGTCGATCACCCGCGCCGCCGTGGCCGGCTCCAGGCGCCCGATGGCCGCGATCTTTCCTCCGCTAACGCCGATCGAGCCGCGGTACCAGGGATTGCCCGTCCCGTCCAGGATGCGGGCGTTACGAATCAGGAGGTCATATTGCGCCACCGCGGGCAGCACGGCGGCGATCAGCGCCAGCAGCAATCTTCCAATCATCACTTCAGCTCGCGAATCCGGATGTTGCGGAAATAGATCACTTCGTCCTTGCTGTGGGACTGGAAGCCGATGGAGCCCCTCAGCGAGCGATCGTGGTCGGTCTCGGCCACCTTCTCGCCGTTGAGCACGACCGCGATGTGCCGGCCACGGGCCGTGATCTCCATCGCATTCCAGCCGTCTTTGAGCGGCATGTACTTGGCCTTCTGAATGTTATAAATACTGCCGGTGGGCATCTTGGTGTCGGGCTTGTCCAGGATCTGGATCTCGTACCCGGTGTACGCCGGATCCTTGGCCCCGTGCAGCGGATCGCGGATGGCGACGCCGCTGTTCGCATCCTTGGGCTGGCAGCGGAACTCCACTCGCAGCGCAAAATCCGAGAACTCGCGCTCCGACATGAGCCACCCGCCCCCGGGTTTCGCTGGATCAAACGTCCCGACAATCACGCCGTTTTCAACCGTCCACAACGCGTTGTGAGCTGGCTTCCAGCCCGTCAGGTCCTTGCCGTCAAACAAGGATGTCCACTGCGCCTGCAAGCAAGAAACAACCATCAAGAGCAAGAGTAGAAGTCTCATGTAGGTGCCAATCGTCAATCGTCAATGAAACAATCGTCAATCCTCATCTCTCCCCCCACTTCATCTTGTTGCGGAGCACCTCGAAAAACCGCATGCGCTGGGGCTGGATCAGGTGCACTCGGTTCGGGGAGTTGTAAACGCGCACCCGGTCGTGGCTGCGCAGGTCCACGCCCACCTGCCCGTCTACGGTCAGGTAGGAAGCATCATCCGCGCCCTTCACCACGATCTCCACCCGCGCCGTGTCGGGCAGCACCACCGGGCGATTGGTCAGGGTGTGAGGGCAGATGGGGGTCACGCACAGTGCCGCGACCGACGGGAAAATCACCGGGCCCCCCGCCGATAGCGAATAGGCGGTCGAGCCGGTGGGGGTGGAAACGATCAGGCCGTCGGCGCGATAGCTGCACACGAAATCTTCATTGACGTACGCGTCCATGTCGATCACGCGGGCCATGGCCGCCTTGTTGATGACCACGTCGTTCAACGCGTCGTAGGAGGCGAACAGATGCGCGCCGCGGACCAACTCGCCACGCAGCATGGTGCGGCACTGGATGTCGAACTTGCCCGCGAGCACGCACTCCAGCACCGCGTAGACCTCGTGCGGGCTGGTGGTCATGAGGAATCCCAGGCCGCCCAGGTTGACCGCCAGCAGCGGGATATTCCTTCCGCCCACGGCGCGCGCGGCGGCGAGCAGCGTGCCGTCGCCCCCCAGCACCACGATCAGGTCCACCTCGGCAGCCAGCTCTTCTCGCGACAGGCCGCCGTCCACACCCATGGCCTTGGACGTTTCCAGGTCGTACTTGTAGAGGAAGCCCCGGCCCTCGAGCCAGCGCATCAGCTCCGGAGCGATCTCCCGGATGTCGGGCCGGCGCGGCTTGGAAATGATCCCTATGCGCCGGAACGGACTTGCTTCCATTCCCATCCGTACACCAGAAACTCGCGGTTCCCTTCCGCTCCCGGAACCGGGCTCTCCATCCACTCGACCTGCTCGAACCCCACGCCTCGTACCGCCCCGCTCACCTTTTCGACTACCTCGCGGTGCACTTCGGGGTCGCGCACGATGCCTCCCTTCCCGACCTGGCCGCGGCCCGCTTCAAACTGCGGCTTGGCCAGCACCACCATCCGGCTCTCGGGACCCAGAAACTGTACCACGGCCGGCAGGATCAGCGTCACCGAGATGAAGCTGACATCCAAGGTTACCAGATCTACCCTCTCGCCGATGAGGTCCCAGGCGAGGTAGCGGGCGTTGACCCGCTCTCGCACCACCACCCGCGGATCCTGGCGGAGCCGCCAGTCCAGTTGCCCGCTGCCCACGTCCACTGCGTAGACCCGCGCGGCGCCGTGCTGAAGCAGGCAGTCGGTGAAGCCCCCGGTTGAGGCGCCGATATCCAGGCAGACGTTGCCGCGCACCTCGATGGCGAAGCGGTCGAGGGCGGCAGCCAGCTTCAGCCCGCCCCGGCCCACGTAGGGCAACGCCGGCCCGGCCACGCGGACCGCGGCATCGACCGGGACGGCATGGCCCGGCTTGGCCGCCTTCTGTCCGGCGACCAGCACCTGCCCGGCGAGGATCAAGGCCTGCGCCTTCTCCCGCGATTCCGCCAAACCCCGCTCGACCAGCAGGCGATCGAGGCGGATCCTGGCGGGGCGGTCAGGCACGGTGCGCGACATAAAGTGTGGAACGAAATCGACACGTTGCCGAGCGCCACCACTCCTTCACGCTCGTCGCTCGGAAATGCCGCATTTGGTTACAGAGCCGCGACCGTGAGGGAGCGGTCGGGGTCAGGCATTGCGCTCGACGATGAGCGCGGCCAGATCGCGCAGCCGCGCCGCGCGCTCGCCGAAAAGCTCGAGCGCGGCGAGGGCCCGCTGCTTCGCCTCGGCGGCCATCCCCCGCGACCGCTCCACCCCGTACAGCGCCGGGAAGGTGGCTTTCTGCTGCTGCGCATCCTTGCCGGCGGTTTTGCCCAGGCCTTCGCTCGATTCGACCACGTCCAGCACGTCGTCCACGATCTGGAAGGCCAGGCCGATCTGCCCGCCGAAGCGGCTCAGGGCGTGGAACTGCTGTTCGCTCGCGCCGGCGAAAACCGCCCCCACCCGCACCGAGGCGCGAATCAGCGCGGC
>JACQDI010000359.1 GCA_016201195.1 Acidobacteriota bacterium
CGCCAGGATATTTTCCTGATCAACGGCTCCCGGCTGGAAGGATTCCCGAAGGGTCAGGAGCCCCGCAACCACCTGTATCGCAACGTCGGGGGCGGCAAGTTTCAGGATGTGACCCGCGAGGCGAATCTGGCGCGCTCGGGATGGGGCAACGGGGTCTGCGTGGGCGACTTCGACAATGATGGCTACGACGACCTGTACGTCACCTACTGGGGCAGAAACACTTTGTACCTGCGCCTGCGCCGTGAAAACCCGCTTATTCTGGAGGCCGTCCAGGGCAGGCCGTTTCCCGCCGCTCCTCGGGAAACGGGACCGGACAGGAAACGATGATTCTGTTTCAGATCCTTCTGCTCGATTCGCGCACCACAAGGCGGGGCGGGATCCAGATGCGCTTCGGGGTAGGCTGCGTCTTGGCTTCCATGCACTGCGCGAGCAGATCCGCGGCGGTCTCGCCGATGAGGGAACTGCTCTGGTCCACAGTGGACAGGGGCACGCGCAGAAGGTCGGAGTAATGCACATTGCCGGCGCCGATGATGGCAAGGTCGTGGGGGACGTTCAGTCCCGCCTCCAGGACTGCCTTGATGGCGCCGGCCGCCACCGGATCGTTGTAGCAGAACACACCGTCGGGGCGCGGGTTGAGACGCAGAAGATCCCGCATCGCCTCGTAGCCGGAGGGGTCATCGTGACGCCCGCTGACGACGTATTCCGGGGGCGCTTTCAGGCCATGCTTGGCCTGCGCGCGGCGGTAGCCTCGCAGGCGGCCGATCCCGGTGGAGATCGCCGGTCCTCGAATGTGCGCGATCCGGCGGCAGCCCTGCTCGATCAGGTGCTCGGTCGCCAGCACGCCAATCTCTTCGTCGTTAACGCCGACGTAGTGCGCCCCTAGTCCGGCCGGCAGCCGGTCAATCAACACGAACGGAACCTTGCGGGCGCGCAGGGTTTGGAATAAACCGGAGCGGCCGTTGGCTTGGGCGGAAGCAACGATCAGCCCGTCGACGCTCCGGGCCAGCAGGAGCTCGATCTGGCGCTCTTCGACTTCGGCCTTCTCCTCGGAGTTCGAGATGACGATCTGGTAGCCCAGGGGCTCGAACTTCCGGGCCACGCCTTTGGCCACCTCGGCGAAGAACGAGTGCATCAGGTCCGGAATGACCAGCCCGACAACGTAGGTGCGGCGGGTGGCGAGGCTGCGCGCAATCCAGTTGGGCTGATAGCCCAACTGCCGGGCATGCTTCAAGACGCGCTTCCGGGTTTGCTCGCTGATGTCGCTGTGATTGCGCAGGGCTTTCGAGACGGTCATCAGGGAAACTCCCAGATCCCTGGCAATGTCCTTCATTCGGGCGGCCAAATGGTTCTCCTCGTCTATACAGTTATCGCTAAAGAAAGGCCGGTGTCAATTACACAGAGATTTCGTGAAGCGGTTTTTACGGCTCGGCCCCATACTTCGCCCGTGCCAGCGTCATCACCGCGAGGCCGCCGACGAAGATCCACACCACGGCGCGAAAGGGGCCGTCGAGAACCAGCCAGGCCACGATCGCCAGCCCCGCGTACGCGGCCAAAGCGGACCACAGTCGTATGTTTCTCAGCCACGCCTCCGGGTCGGAGTATAATCGGTTCGATCCCTATTCTCCCATGGGCCCGGAACCTTCCACGCCGCTGATGCGGCAATACAACTCGGTCAAGCAGAAGTTCCCCAACGCCCTGCTGCTGTTCCGGCTGGGGGACTTCTACGAGCTGTTCTACGAGGACGCGGTGGTCGCCTCGCGCGAGCTGCAGATCACGCTGACCTCGCGCAACCGCGAGAAAGGCGTGGCCATCCCCATGTGCGGCGTGCCCTATCACGCTGCGGAGAACTACATCGCCAAGCTGATCACGCGCGGCCACCGCGTGGCCATCTGCGACCAGATGGAGGACCCGAAGTTCGCCAAGAAGCTGGTGAAGCGTGAGGTCACGCGGGTGATCACGCCGGGCACCGCCAGCGACTTCAACCTGCTGCGTTCCGGGGAGAACAATTACCTGGCGGCGGTGGCGCGCACCGGCGAGCTGGCCGGCGTGGCCTATGTCGATATTTCGACCGGGGAGTTCCGCGCCACCGAGGCGCCGCCGCGCGAGGTGGATGCGATCCTCGAACAGATCGGAGCCAAGGAGGTGCTCTACCCGGCGCAGTTGCCGCTGTTCGCCCCCGAATCGCCCGTGCCCGGCGCAAACAAACGCTACCTGCGGACCGAGCTCGAGGACTGGGTATTTCAGTTTGATTACGCCCGACGCACCCTGTGCGAGCACTTCCAACTGCATTCGCTCGACGGGCTAGGCCTAGCCGGTCACCCCGGCGCGGTAGCCGCGGCGGGAGCTATCCTGCACTACTTGCGCGACACGCAGCGCGCCGCGCTGAGCCATCTCGACCGGCCGCGGCTCTTCCGCCAGCGCGACCACATGGTGCTCGACGCGGTGACCGTGCGGAACCTGGAGCTGGTCGAACCGCTGTTCGGCGGCCCGCCGGAATCCACGCTGCTGCACGTGCTGGACCGGACCACCACCGCCATGGGCGCCCGCCTGCTGCGGCAGTGGCTGCTGAAGCCGTCGATCGATCTGGGCGAGATCCACGCGCGCCTGGAGGCGGTCGAAGAGCTGAAGAGGGAAACCATCCTGCGGGCGGAGGTGGAGCGCGACCTGGCCAAGGTGCAGGACATCGAGCGGCTGCTGGCGCGGGTGACGCTGGGATCCGCGACGCCACGCGACCTGGCGGCCCTGGGCGCCTCGCTGGGGCGGATCCCGCTGCTGCGGGCCTTTGTGGCCCGCCTGCGCTCGGCCCGCCTGCGCGATCTGCATGAGCGGATGGACGAACTGGCCGACGTGGCCGGCGACATCACCAACACCCTGGCCGAGGAGCCGTCGCTCAACCTGGCGGATGGCGGCGTGATCCGCGCCGCGGTCGATGCCGCGCTCGACGAGCTGCGCGACTTGCAGCAGAACAGCCGCGGCTACATCCTCCAGATCGAGCAGCGGGAGCGCGCCCGCACCAATATCCAGTCGCTCAAGGTCCGCTTCAACAACATCTTCGGCTATTACATCGAGATCTCCAGACCCAACCTCCACCTGGCTCCGCCTGACTACGAGCGCAAGCAGACGCTGGTCAACGCCGAGCGCTTCACTACGCCGGAGTTAAAGGAATACGAGCGCAAGGTGCTCGATGCCGAGGAGCGCATCCTGGCGATCGAGCGGGAGCTGTTTGAG
>JACQDI010000378.1 GCA_016201195.1 Acidobacteriota bacterium
AAAACACACGTGGAGAAAAAAGGAGAAGACAATGAGAAAGATTCTTGCAACCCTGGTCATTCCGGTTGCCACGCTGGCGTTTGTTCTGTCCGGCGTCCCGGCCTACGCGGCGACGGAATGTTCTGACAGCCCTAGCACGAAGCTACTGAGCGATGGCAGCACGCTCACGTTCACGTCCTGTTATTGTGCGGTCAACCCGGCCGGAGAGACCGGGCTGGTGTATTCGCTCTCCGGGACTACGGGGCTCGCCGCCACCGTGCCAGTTACCGGCGCCAGCTTGAGATCCAGCGCCCAGGCAACCCCGGCTCCGAAAGGAAGTCCGACCGTCAGTTGCACCAATTGCCCGAACCGGGATCCAAGCGTAGATGTGGGAGCCTTTGGTACTAACAAAACGATCCACATCGACCTGGCGTTATCGGGCGGTGCGGTTAAAATCGGGGTTCAGGCTACTAAGAACCCCTGCGACTGAGTCAACTAGAAGAAAAGGGCCAAAGCCGGAAGCGCCCGGCGACAATGCGGGGGGCAGCCGCCGACCAAGTGGTGTAGTTTGCGGAGGAGTTCCCAACAGGCGGAGGCTGCCGCACCCGCACATGCAATGGACACCGCGGGCCGCTAGCTGCGCACATTCGTTTCCGATCCCTGGTGTACGCTAAGCAGGGTGAGGTTGGGAAGCCTGTCCGCAGCTTGTTGTTCGGGCTCAGCGCCCGATGTCAGGGACACCGGGGGTGTGGTGTTTCTTCGATACGTATCGATCCTTCTGATTGGAGCGAGCTGCTCGACGGCCTCCGTGTGGATCGAAGGGACAGTCTACCTTCGAGAGGGTGCAACGAGGAGGCCCTTATCCAGGGTCGACGTTACGGCGCGTTCGGCCGACCGAGGCGAGCTACTGGCCTCCGCACGGACCGCCCCCGACGGTCGCTATCGGTTGCTAAATGTACCTCCCCAGCGAATCCTCTTGACCGCTTCTCGCCCCGGCTACTACACCCGCCGGGCCGCCGGCCGCAGCGGCTCCGAAATTCTTCTCGATTGCTCCGCCGGTTGTGGTGACTCAAGGAAAGACTTCGAGCTCGTTCGGGGGGCAGTCATCACCGGGCTGGTCATCGACAAGCTTGGGGAGCCGGTGGAAGGGGCACGCATCTCTGCAAGCCGGACCACTCGTTCAAAGGGTGGGGGGGACGAAACCGTTTCGGCCCGCGCCGTCACCGATGACCGCGGTCTGTTTCGTCTTGCGGGCTTGGAAGCGGGTGCCTATACCGTGACCGCCCGGGGGATGGGTCCGGGTTCATCCAACGCGGCGCGCGCGCTGGAACTGGAAGTACAGGAAGGTCAAGAGATCGATGGCGTAACGATTATCCTTCAAAGCGACACCGTCTTTCGCGTGTCGGGAACTGTGGTGGGGATCGAGCCGGTACCCTCTGGTCCGATCGGGATTCATCTGGAGAGGCGAGGCCGAAGGTTGTCTGTCGAGGCAGAAAAAGACGGCCGTTTCGATTTCCGGGGGGTGCTGCCGGATAAGTATCGGGCCTCCGCTGTCTTACCCGGGCAGGATGGTGGAAAGGCCGGAATGATCTTCCTGGGCGTTATCGACGTACAAAGCGACATGACAGGCTTGATTCTGCGGCCGTCACTCACAAGCCTCGTTCAGGGAACAGTTAAGTTGGCAACCGGCCCCCTGCCTTCCCAGTTCCCCCTCGCTTTCTCTTCGAAGGTGGGGCTGGATGTCCGCGAAGTCCTGGTGAAGGCTCCCGACTTCAGCTTCCGGATTCCCGACTTACTGCCCGGATCGTACGATATCCAGGCACCCACCTCCAGTGTCTATGTCAAGGGAGTGCTTCGAGGGGACGGCATTGTCCCTCCCACCGACATCACGGTTTCAGCCGGCGGAATCAACAGGCTGGAGATTGTCGTCGCTGCCGACCACGCCCGGGTCTACGGTACGATCAGACAGCGGGGCAGTGGTTTGCCGCTGCCCCATGCGCGCGTGGCTCTGGAGGGCTCGAACGGGATCCTCTCTAAGCAAGCCGACCAAGCCGGCCGCTTCCTGTTCGCGAGTGTCGTTCCTGGGGAATATCGTGTCTGCGCCTGGGCTGACATCCGCCCCGAGTTGACCGAAGATCAAGCTAGCTGGGAAAGAGCCGGCTGCGCGACCAAGGTCTTCCCCGTAGAACCGGACAGCGACGTTGAGATGGATTTGGCAGCCGCGCCATGAAGCGATTGCTCACCATAGCGTTAGCCGTTGCCGGCACATGTCCCGCCCAGGGGCCGGCAGGGGAGCCGAGGGGCGAAATCGGCGGCACAGTCAAGTCGGCGAAGAGCGGCGAGCTGCTGAAAAGTGTGCAGGTTTTCCTCCGTCTTTCCTCTAACTCCGCGGGGCCGCGAAGCACGACCACCGGCCCGGCGGGGGACTTTCTGTTTGCGAACTTGTACGGAGCCGACTACAGCCTGTATTTCCGAAAGGCTGGATATCGCGCCCTCGAAGGGGAGGAGACCCGGGTCACCTTGAAGACAGACCAGCAGGTGAGCGGGCTCGATATCAAGCTTTGGCCCGCTGGCGCTATCTCAGGACGCGTTCTGGACTCTGATGGTGAGCCCGTGCCCGAGGCGGAGGCTAGAGCCTATGCTGTGGTGCACCGTCGGGGCGGAGCGTCGCTGATGTTTGCGGGCCGCGCTCGAAGCAACGACGTTGGCGAGTACCGCATTTACGACCTGCCCGCAGGGAAGTACCTCGTTCTGGTGTGGCCGCCCGGCGAGGGCGTACCTGCCGGTGAGCACTACGCCAGCATGGCCGCGGTGTATTACCCCAACGGTTCGAGCCCGTCGGAAGCGATGCCAGTCACAATCAACTGGGGCCAGGAACTTACCCGCCTGAATCTGGAGCTGTCGGACCACCGGACCTATCACATCGCCGGCGCGGTGTTCGACGCGGCGACGGGAGGCCCGTGTTCTGACTGCGTTATCCAGGCCGCCCGCGTCGATAGGCGCTTTTTCGTGACTCTGCCCAACACACCTCGTGTTTCATCGAAAGGGTTCTTCGTGATTCGCGGTCTCAGCCCGGGTGTTTATAAGATCATCGCACGGCGACCAGGCGATGGGGAGTTCATCTCCCGGCGGCTGGTCGAGATTACTAACCGCAACCTTAACGATATAGTCCTGGTGGCCGGGCCGGGCCAGACTGTCTCGGGTCAGATCGTGTTCGGAGACCTGCCGCAAGGTATCGAGATCCCCAGGATGACCGTGTCTGTTTCCGCCTTGGCTGCGCCGCAGTCCTGGCCCGAACGAGATGGTGATGTGAAAGACGACCTGACCTTCCGGATCGAACAGGTTCCCGCAGAGACCTATCGGTTCGAAGTGAGCCCTCTTCCGCGCGGGGGCTATGTGAAGGCATGGCGCGTCTCTGGCCAGGAGTTGCCTGGCCCGGAACTGATGATCCGCGAAGACGGTCCGCTATCGCGGGTGGAGGCGGTGATTGCTTTTGATGGGGCCACGGTGACTGGGTGGGTCAAACCTTCGCGCCCGGCGAGCGGGGACCACCCGATCGAGGCCCGCGTGGCCCTGATCCCCCGGGAAAATCAGAGCCCGTACCTGGTGGATCGCTACGCTTCTACTGATCCTGGCGGAAGCTTCAGCTTTCAAGCGGTACCCGCGGGCGCCTATACGCTCTTCGCGCTTCCTCGACAAAGCACAGCCGAGCTGCTGGACCCCGACGTGCGAAGGGCGCTTCAGGCTTACGGGGGAAACGTGAAGTTGGAACCGCGAGACAAAGTCTCGGTCGAACTTGCTCTGGCGCCGGACCCGGAATGATCCGTGCAACCATAGCTGCCCTATTAGTGAAACCGAACGGACGCCGCGAACCAGGGCTGGCAACGAAACCAAGCTGACTTGCACAGTGCAGGTGCGCCGGATTGGACCGCCCAGCGTTTCCCCGTTATCGGTCACCACCTTGTCGTCAGACCTCCGGAAGTGGCGACTGTAAAACGGGCGGCTACACTTGCGTAGAGCCATGATCGGCCTTCCTCCGGAGGCTTTCAAGCGGGGCCAGGAAGGCAATGCCGTCCCTCAGATCGCTGAACGGAACAATCTCCTCTTCGTCGTGTAGCGCTCGGGGAGCCACCACCCCCAAGCCGGACTCGAAATCTCTCCCTCTCCTGGTTCACAGGCAACCCAGAAAGACAACTTTCCGAATTGCTTCGTCTCGGGATGTGTTGCTAAATCAGACGGTCTGCGGATTCGGGGCCTCTCGAACGACAATGCCGCCGGGCCAGTCCGGGGGGGCTCCACTCAATCCGATGAGAGGGCCCGCTGGACTGCCTCTGGCTCCCGGTCGATGATTGCGAGCAGGACTCGGGCAGGTCCTTCCGGCAGTCGGCGCCCCTGCTCCCAATTGCGGAGAGTCGCCGGGCTAATTCCGAACCTGGCGGCGAAAGCACCCTGGGACATGCCTAGCTTCCTGCGCACATGCTTTACGTCAACCGGAGGCGGCACGTGGACAACGTGGGTCCGAACGTTGCGCCTGGCCAAAACTTCCCCGCCCGAAATGGAGTTCCCCACTGGTTAATTAACGCAGGTCGGCATTTCGGGTGCCGATTCGTCTGCGGAGAGAGTGAAACTTGAAGGCATGGAAGCTACTGCCAGCGGCCGTTCCCAAGCTTGAACTTCTGAAGCGAATGCCGTCAGCCGTGTTCCGAAACTATGCTGGACGCCAATCACCCGGGCGTGCCGAAACAAACCCTTCACAAGATCAGCTTCGCTGTGCGAAAACGATCTGTTTTTCTGACGACCACACCTCCCCCGCTTGCGTGTGAGGAATAGTTGTGTACTGAGCAACCGCAGAAACGGCCCTGCTCTCCTTAACTGCAGAGAGAGCCAATGGAGGCGGCCTGTTCATGGGGACCTACCGTGGCGCTGCCAAAGGCCTGCCGCTTGGGGGTGGGGTGAGAACCCCTTCCAAACGTGGAAACCCAATCGAGACTGTGGTTCCCTTGCCTGGCTGGCTCTCTATGGAAATGGAAGCACGGTGATCCCGCAGAATCTGGTAGGTGATGTATAAGCCCAGGCCGGTCCCCTGGCCGGGAGGTTTGGTTGTGAAGAAGGGTTCAAAGATCTTGTCCATGTTTTCCTGCGGGATTCCCTCGCCTTCGTCGGAAACAGAAACCTGGACCTCTTTTCCCTGCCCGTCACTGATCGTGCTGGCAATGTGGATCTGTCCCCCGGGCGAGGAAGCGTCAATGGCGTTGGTCATCAAATTGACAAACGCCTCTTCCAGGCGGTTCGCGTTACCGTAAACTCTGGGTAAATGCTGAAGCAAGTCCAAACTCAGAGTCAGATGGCGGGGAGCCAGCCGGTGCTCAATCAGCGGAACGCTTTGCTGAATCACTTCATTGATGTTCACCGCTGCGGATGCCGACGAGTCCGACCGGGAGTACGCCAGCATTTTCTGCACGATGTCAGCCACACGCCGCGCGTGCTTTTGCAGGCTTTCGAGATCTTTCTTCAAGGCGCTCGAATAGAGGTTTTCTTCGGCTTCCAGGAGCATGCGCTCAACCCTGGTAAGGATGACCGCCGCTGGGTTGTTGATCTCATGAGCGATGCCAGCCGTGAGCCGCCCGACGAGAGCCATCTTTTGGGCCTGCTCCAGGATACGGGTGGCATTCTGAAGTTGCGCGATTAGTTCTTCGGCCCTCCGTCTGGCGTGTTTTTCCTCATTGGCCAGCAGGGCGATCGACCACGCGATCAGATACAAAAACCCGACGCGCACGGTCGAATCAAGCCAGGGCTCCGCCTGAAACACGCGGGGTGAGCTCAAAACCAATGCCAGACCGGCCAAAGTGGCGATCATGATCCCGATTCGCCGGCCGAAATAAAAGCTGTGCAGGCCTACCAGCAGGTAGAAGCCCAGAGCGAACACGCTCTTCAGGCCGCCGGTCCATCGGACCAACTGGAACAAGAAGAACAAGTCCAACAGTTGGGCCGATAGATAAATACGGCTGACAGGCCAGCGCGTGCGCAGGATGAGGGCGTAAATCAGGAGGGTATAAATCAAGAAAGCGGAAAACAGGACGCCAAACTGGCGCCGGTCTCCCAGATGAGGTGTTAGCAGCAACCAGGCGGCGCCCAGGGCAATGACGGCCGCGCGCAGGCCCACAAAAAACTGGTCCGTGGCAGAGAGGCGCGAAAAGCCACGGCCGGCTCCGACGGCGGGCATGGCGCCAGGTGCAATCAAAGTGGCGCTATTATATCATCGGTGTGAGCGACATGGCCGGCGGAGAGAAACCAGACCCCAGCAGGTGCGATTGCGTCCTGCTGATCGATGATGAAGCCGACTTCGTAGACGATTGTGCTGCGATTCTAAGACGGCTTGGCTACTGCTGCCTCACCGCCCGTTCCGGCAAGCTGGGCCTCGAGGTTTACCGAAAGTCCCAACCGGAGATCGTACTGACCGACCTCAAGATGCCCGAAATGGATGGGCTGGGGCTCCTGCGTTCCATCAGGAACATCGATCCGGAAGCTGTCGTGATCCTGATCACCGCCTACGCCACGATCGATACGGCCATCGAAGCCACTCGTTCCGGCGCGTTTGACTATCTGCGCAAGCCCTTCACTATGGCGGAGCTCCGCAAGGTTCTCCAGCGGGCCAGCGAGCATCGCGCGCGCAAGCTGGAACAGGGCGCATCGGCTGCGGCCACGTCGCGCGAGCTGGATTTCAGCGCCATTGTCGGGTCGAGCGAGCCGGTGAAGGAAATGTTCCGCAATGCTGCCTGCGCGGCCCAGGGCGACGCCAACGTCGTCCTGCTCGGAGAGACGGGCGCCGGCAAGGAGATGTTGGCTCGCGCCATCCATACCAATAGCCAGCGGGCCGGCGGACCCTTTGTCCCTGTGGATTGCGCCGCTCTTCCCGAGCCTCTTCTGGAGAGCGAGCTGTTCGGCCACGAGCGGGGCGCTTTCACCGGGGCGGTAAGTCTCCAGCGAGGGCTTCTGGAACTGGCTCACGGCGGCACCCTGTTCCTGGACGAACTGGGGGAATTGAGTCTCTCGACGCAAGCCAAGCTCCTGCGAACTTTGGAGGAAAGACAAATTCGGCGGCTGGGCGGGCAGGCGTTTGTGGACCTCGATATCCGGATCATCGCCGCGACGCATCAGGATCTGGAGGCAATGGTGGCTGTCAAAAAATTCCGCGATGACCTGTTTTACCGCTTGAACGTGTTGACCATCCGGGTACCCCCCTTGCGGGAGCGCGCCGGCGATATCCCGATTTTGGCGGACCATTGCCTTCAGACCTTTGTCCGCCGCACGGGAAAGCCGGTTTTGGGCATTTCTGCCGCGGCCCTGCTGGTGCTGGAGCAATATCCCTGGGCCGGGAACATCCGCGAACTTCGCAACGTCATCGAGCGGGCCGTTTCCCTTACTTCCGAACAGTACCTCTCTCCCCTCGATCTTCCGGACGAATTGCTGCGGAAATCCCAAAACATGCGCGTAGCCTTTCGGCAGGAAAAACAGAAAAGCGTGGAAAATTTCGAGCGACAAAGCATTACCGAACTTTTGATCCGCACCCAGGGGAACGTTACGGAAGCCGCTAAGATCTCTGGGATGGACCGCGCGGCCTTGCATCGCCTGATGCGCAAATATGGGATCGACTCGCGCGCTTACCGAGGCCCTTCGGGAGAAAACTCCGGCTGAAGTTCGAGACCTGTGACAAATCTGCAACACACATTTTTCCGCTGATTTTCGCCGGTTTGGGGCGGTTCTGCATGCCAGCCCGGAAGACGGCCGGCAGACGCTGTGACAGATCCGCTTCACAAGCCTTTCTTTCCGCGCTGTTGCGGCCGCGCATCGAAGAAGTCCTTTTCTGGCCTAAGCCCCTCGAAATGAGAAACTTGCCTCCATCGTCCGCCGCTCCACGGCAAGCCGGAGGGTGGCTGGAACTACACATGCCCAGGCCACGGCGGCAGCGGTATGTGTGGACACTGGTGGGCGATTCGTGGAGCATTCTGCTGGATCAGCCTGCTTTTGTGCGGATCTTGCGCGCTGGCACGAGGCAGCTCGCCACCGGTCGAGCCCAACGTTTCCGTAACGCCGGAGACCTGCCGGCGCTGCCATCGGGATTACTACGATGCCTGGGCCAGTTCGATTCACGCGCGCATCGACGGTCGCCTGTTCAAGGCAGCGGGCAAGCAAGGCTGCGAGGCTTGCCACGGCTCGGGCGTCGATCACGCGCAGTCGGGGAATCGGGCGCTGATTCGCAGATTCACCGGCCGCCCGCCCGAGGAGGTTGAAAACGCCTGCTTGAAATGCCACCAGCGCGGCAACCGCCTCTATTGGCGCGGCAGCCCCCATGAGTCCCGGAACATCACCTGCACCAACTGCCACACCCTGCACAAAAAACCCGACTCCGTCGAACACACCTCCCGGTTTCTGGAAAGGCCTCTTGAGACGCGCCTGCTGGCGAAGCAAACCAGCATGGAGGTCTGTTTCCAGTGCCACCTGCTGCAGAAGGCGCAACTACAACGCTCTTCCCATATGCCGTTGCGGGAAGGCAAGCTGACCTGCATCGATTGTCACAACCCCCATGGGACGGCGACGCCCAAGCTGCTCCGGGAGAATTCGGTCAATGAACTCTGCTACCGCTGTCATACCGAAAAGAG
>JACQDI010000379.1 GCA_016201195.1 Acidobacteriota bacterium
CTCCCGGCCCGACGCGCGCGTCGCGCTGACAGCACAGGGCCCGCTGCCGACCGAGCTGCATTTCTACGGCTTGAACACCCCGCAAGGCTTCGACCCCATGCTCCCGGCGCAATACAAGCAGGCCATCGAGGCCCACACGGTGTTCCGCACCGACCGCCTCTTCGACCTCGATCCGGCCGGCGACGACCTGCTGCGCCTGCTTGCCGTGCGCTATTACGTGGCCGACGAATCCGGCCCCCTGTACCCGGTGCTGGCCGCGAATCCGAATTTCCGCCCGCTTGCGCCGTCGTCAAAGACCTTCTTCCGGGCGTTCGAGTACATGCGGGCGCGGCCACCCTACTACTGGGATCCGGACACGGGCGGGTCGATCGAGCGCGTCGTGTGGACGCCGGAGCGGCGGGAATTCCTGGTGCGGTCGAAAAACGGCGGGCGCCTGGTGCTGGCCGAGCAGTTCTTTCCCGGCTGGCAGGCCACCGTGGACCATACCCCGGTGCGCATCGAGCGGTGGCGCGGGGCGTTTCAAGCCATCGAGGTCCCGTCGGGCGAACAGCGAGTCCGGTTCGTGTTCCGGTCCCTCGGCCTGCGCGTGGGAGCCGTGGTGACGCTGCTCTCGCTCGTCGGGCTGGCCATCCTGAACCGCCCTGCGATGTTGGCGGGGCGCGTGTAACCCGGTCACCGCGTTTTGAGAAATAGTTTTTCAGGCCAGGTGATTGGCCTGACGCGTCTTGGCAGCGGCCGGTACCATGAAAGTAAAGGGGGCCGGCCGCGACTAAGGGGTGACATCGCGGCGTGGCATTTCACATGCAACCGCACAAGGAACCGAATCCGAATACCGGCGGGACGCCGGATCCCGCGAGGCTGGAGGTCCAGCCGGCGGTCGAGCTGGGTCCGCTGATCGAGGGCGTGGAATTTCAGGAGCTGGTGGAAGACATTCGAGCGAACGGTCTGCGAGCGCCGATCCTGCTCGATCCCGCCGGGCGAGTACTCGGAAGCGGCTGCGGGCGTGCCGCGCGGCGGGGGTCGAGCCGCGCTTCGAGACTTGGGACGGGCGCGGCTAGCCGCTCGAGATTGTGGTGTCGCTGAATCTGCGGCGGCGCCACTTGAATGAGAGCCAGCGGGCGATGCTGGTGGCGCAGCTCAAGGAGCGATTGGCGGCGGAGGGCCGCGCCAATTGGCGCAAACGCCAAGCTGTTGATAAAGCAGCACTTCTGATGAACATCTCGAAATTATATATTTGACAAACTGAACGGAAAAACCTCCGGAGAGAGCGTCCCCAAGAACCAAGGTCTCAGCAAGCCTTCAGGCCGAAGATAACGACCAAAGGTATCGGAACTGTAATAAACACTGTAATAAACAAGGTGAGCACGCAGCCGATGGTGCTTAATCCCTCGCCTACGACAGGGAGTCTCCTGGTCCAATGGTTCCGCAATCTCGGCATACTGCGCCAAGAGAGCTTGGCGGGCGGCTTCCAGTCCCCCCCTTCACCCCGATCTTGGCGAAGAGTTGGCGCATGTGCCACTTGACTGTTTCTGGACTGATGAACAGGCGCGTAGCACTCTGACCGTTGCCGTAATCGGCCCGCAGCAGGCTCAGAATCTCCCACTCCCAACCTGGTCGAAATGGCGTCGGCGCCGCCGCGAACCGGGCTCGAAAGAGCCTGCCCGGTGGCTACAAGCTGTTGTAAGATTGGTCGGGTCGTTGGCGGCACTATTACCCCCGAGACCGTTCTGTTCTAAGGTATTGACCTACCAGGGGCTTACGTTAGAAATTTGTGCTTGACACGGGAATCGCTGTAAGTTCATAATGGTCGCTGGCATACAACGGCTGATCCAGGAGAAGCATACATGAGGCTGTTCCTCTATTCTGTGGTAGTGCTATTTGTTGCGTTTCCTTTAGGTTTGCTGGCCACGATGCCGCAACCGGTGGGCTTGGCGGCAAGCGAGTCGCAATTCGTGGTTGGTAGTTCGACCGTGGAAGGGCAAGGCACGGTTTTTGAAGGAGATGCGGTGCGGACCCTCTATCTTTCGACGCGTGTCAGCCTGAAGGACGGCGGCCGGTACGTTCTCGGTGTCGACTCGGAGGGGACGGTATACAAGGATCGTTTGGTGCTTCGCTACGGCAGCGCCGAGGTGGCGCACAAGGGGCGGCCCGCGCGGATCGTGGCGTCGTCGCTGGATGTCGCGGCGGAGAAACCACAGTCGAGCGCTATCGTCTACCTTACTGGCGAGGACCGCATCGCCGTGCAGGCGCGCGCGGGTGAAGTGACCGTGAGCCGGTCCGGCAGCAAGATCGCGACCGTGGCCGCAGGGGAGCTGGCTTCGTTCCGGCTGGGAGCCAAGCGCGTCGAGCGACTGGATGCGCAGAAGGCGCTGACCGACATCGGTCGGGTTCAGGCCGAGCAGCTCTCCATGCTGGTGGAGGCGTCGAAGCATTACACTTGTTTGACTCCAACAGCGACGGGGCTATCGCGCTCCTTTGCCGGCCTCTCATCGCAACTGGCTTCTGTCCAGGCCTCTCGCAGCGCGATCCAGGACCGGATCGACACCGGCCGGGCGACGTCGAACGATCTGCAATTGATGGCTACGTTGAACAACCGGCTGGGTACGTTGACGCAGTCAAGTGCGGCGTTCTCCGACGAGTTGGTGAACCAAACGAATCCTTTCCATCATGGCCCGCCACCGCTTCCGGCCAGCGAGCACACCGTCCACGGCCATGACACCTTTGTGCATCACGGACAGCACGGGCACATCGCGCCATTTCCTCCCGGCCATCACAATCCGTTCCACTAGATTCGATTCCAGTCCGATTTTGAAAGCCACGCCGCGGGGCGTGGCTTTCTTTTTGGTATAACGCCTCTTGGGTATAACCCCTGGCATGAGACGTGCGGCCGTCCGGATCATTGTTCCCCTCGCCAGCTTGGCTCTGGCCGCCTTGATCGGCGAGGCGCTGCTGCGATGGGTGTTTCACGCCGCGCCGCTGCTCGACCTGGACATCTACTACCTGGACGAGGGGCGCCGCCTGCGCATGCAGCCCGGCGCCAGGCGTCGTCATGTAACACGCCAGTGGGATGTCTCGATCGCCATCAACCAGGAAGGGTTCCGGGATCGCGCCGTGCCCGTCGCTTCTCCAGCGCCGCCGGTGCTGGGCCTGGGAGACTCGTTTGCGTTTGGCTGGGGAGTCAACCTGGAAGATAGTTACCTGTACCGGCTGGAGCAGAGCCTCAACGCGAACCGGCCGATCCGGGTTGTTAAGGCGGGGATCAACGGCACCGGCACCGGCGACCAATTCAAGCTGCTGGAGGCGATCGGGGACCGTTACCGGCCCCAGATGGTCCTGCTCAGTTTCTTCGGGGGTAATGATTTTACCGACGTTCAGATGGGGGGCGTGGACCAGTTCGAGGTGCAGGACGGGCTGCTGGTGCGGCGCGAGCTCGGTCCCCGGTCGCGGCTGGACGTCTGGCGGCAAAACCTGGTGCGCTCTTCCCACCTGTTGCAGTTCCTGCGGGCCGTGCAGTGGACGTGGGAACGCGGCCGCGCGGCCGGCCTCCGGCACGAGGCCCTGGCGGCTCGCGACCCGTGGTTATC
>JACQDI010000380.1 GCA_016201195.1 Acidobacteriota bacterium
CTGCTCGTGAGCCGCGAGTTTCGCGGGCGGCGGGTGCTGCGCTCGATCCTGCTCATCCCCATGCTGCTGCCGCCGGTAGTGGTGGCGGTGATCTGGCGGCTGATCCTGAATCCCGAGTTCGGAGTGCTGAACGGGACGCTCCGCTCGCTGGGATTCAATACTGCCAAGCTCACTTGGGCGGCGTCGGAGAAGACGGCCATGCTCTCGGTGATCCTGGTCGACGTGTGGCAGTGGACGCCGTTCATGTTCCTGCTGCTGCTGGCTGGGTTGCAAGGGCTGCCGGTTGAGCCCTTCGAGGCGGCGGTGGTGGACGGGGCGTCGGGCTGGCAAGTGTTCCGACGCCTGACGCTGCCGATGCTGCGCCCCGTGATCGCCATCGCAGTGCTGCTGCGCGGGATGGATCTGCTGCGGGTTTTCGACCAGATTTTCATCCTGACGCAGGGCGGGCCGGGGTTCGCCACCGAGACGGTGACCCTTTACATCTACCGGACCGCTTTCCGGTTCTACAACTTCGGCTACGCGGCGGCGATGTCGTTTGTGCTGCTGGTGGCGACCACGCTCATCGCCCGGGCGTTTCTCCGGGTGCTGAAACAGCAACCCGCATGAGGTGGATCGAAAAGATCGGCGGAGCAGCGCTGCTGGCTGTGGCGGCGACGACGACGCTGTTTCCGGTTTACTGGCTGGCCACGCTGTCCCTGAAGCGCGAGGTCGACCAGTTCGCCGTGCCCCCTATCTGGTTTCGTTTCACGCCCACGCTGGCGCACTACTACGATGTCTTTTGGGTGCGGCCCTTTGGGGCCTACCTGTGGCACAGCACGATCGCCGCCGGGGTCTCGACGCTTCTCGCGCTCGCCGTCGGCACTGCTGCGGCCTATTCGCTGGCGCGGTTTCCGCGGCCCGGGGTGGCTTTCTGGATTCTCTCAACGCGCATGTTTCCGCCCATCGTCAGCATCATCCCGCTGTTCCTGATGCTGCGCTGGGTGAATTTGCTCAACTCGATCGCCGCCCTGGTGGTGCTCTACACCGCCTTCAACCTGCCGTTCGTGGTGTGGATGATGCGGGGGTTCTTCGAAGAGCTGCCCGCGGATCTTGAAGAAGCGGCCATGCTTGACGGCCAGACGCGACTGGGCGCGCTGTGGAAGGTCGTGCTGCCGCTGGTTCGGCCGGGCCTGGCCGCCACCGCTGCCTTCTGCCTGGTGATCGGGTGGAATGAGTTTCTTTTTGCTCTCATCGTGGCCCAGACCGACGTCGCGATGACGCTGCCCGTTGGCATTGCCGGGCGCGTAACCCAGTACGAGATCAAGTGGGGCGCGATGAGCGCGGCCGGGGTGGTGGCCATGTTACCGGTGTTTGTGTTCGCCTCGTTCTTGCAGAAATATCTGGTGCGGGGCCTGTCGCTCGGAGCCGTAAAAGGATGATCCGCATCCAGCTCGAACATCTCGACAAGCACTTCGGGGCCACGCACGTGCTGTGCGACTTCTCGCTGGACATCAACCCTGGCGAGTTTCTCGTGCTGCTGGGGCCGTCCGGATGCGGCAAAACGACGTGCTTGCGGACAGTGGCCGGGCTCGAACAGCCGGACGCGGGATGCGTCCTGCTTGATGACCGTGACGTGACCCAACTGGAGCCGCGCGACCGGGACATGGCCATGGTCTTCCAGAGCTATGCGCTCTACCCGCACCTGGACGTGTTCGAGAACATCGCCTTCCCGCTGCGGGTTCGGAAGCTGGCGGTGAGTTACGTCGAGCGGCGGGTGAAGGAAGCGGCCGAACGGCTGGGCTTGGCCGCACTTCTGCGACGCCGGCCGCGCGAGCTCTCGGGCGGCCAACGACAGCGCGTGGCCCTGGCGCGGGCCATCGTCCGCCAGCCAAACGCGTTCCTGTTTGACGAGCCGCTGTCGAACCTCGACGCCAAGCTCCGCGTGGAGATGCGCGCCGAGCTGAAGCGCCTGCAGCACGATCTGGGCGTCACCTCGCTCTACGTGACCCACGACCAGGCCGAGGCGATGACCCTGGGCCGGCGCCTGGCGGTGATGAAGGACGGCGTCCTCGAGCAGATCGGCCCGCCCGAGGAAGTCTACTCCCGCCCGGCAAATTTGTTTGTTGCTGGATTTCTAGGCAACCCCTCGATGAATTTCTTCCCCGGGCGGGTGGACGCCGCCGCCCGCGCCTTTGCTTCCGAGGGGATCGCCGTCGACTTGAGCCCCGAGCCGATGGCGCGCCTCACGGACGGCGCTTCGGTTACACTCGGAGTACGGCCCGAGAATGTGGAGCTGGACCGCCAGCCGCGCGACGGCTGGATTCCCGGGCGCGTGTACGTGAGCGAAGCCATGGGAAACGAGAACCTGGTCGTGGTGCGGGTGGGCGAGCATTCCCTGACTTGCCGCGCGGCGCCGGAAATGCAGCTCGACTTTGAGTCTCCCGTATGGGTCCGGTTCCGTCCCGACCGCCTCCATTTCTTCGATACCTCGACCACGAAAGCGCTGTGGCCATGACCGCGCCGCTGCTGGCAGGCCGCGGCATTCGCAAATCGTTCGGGGCTGCGCCCGTGCTGCGGGACGTGACCTTCGAGGTCCGCCCGGGCGAGGTGCACGTTCTGATCGGGGCCAACGGGGCTGGGAAATCCACGCTGGTAAAGATCCTTTACGGCGCCCTGCGGCCCGAGCTCGGCGACCTGTACTGGAAAGACACGCACATTCCCGGCGGCGACCTGCGTCACACGGCGGCTCGCGGGGTGGCCTACATCCCGCAGGAGATTGAGGTCATCCCGCATCTTTCGCTCACCGAGAATTTGTTCCTGGGAAACCCGGTCCGCCGAGCCGGCTGGCTGGTGGACCACACGGCCCAGGCCGCAGCCGCGGCGTCGGTTCTGGCGCGCGTCGGGATCCGGCGCGATCTGGAGACGAAGGCGCGGGATCTTTCGGTGGCCGAGCAGCAGTTGTTGATGATCGGCCGCGCCCTAGTGCGGCGCGTGGAGGTCGTCATCCTCGACGAGCCGACCGCCTCGCTGGCGCCGGCAGAGGTGGAGAACCTGTTCGCCGTGATCCGGCAACTGCGCGAGTCCGGCGTGGGGATCCTTTACATTAGCCACAGGCTGGACGAGATCCGGCGGATCGGGGACCGCGTGTCGGTGCTGCGGGGCGGGGCGCTGGTGTTCACCGGACCGGCAAGCACGCCCAAGCAGGACCTGATCCGCCAGATGATCGGCCATGACGTAGAACCCGGGCAGGCCAGGATGCCGGTCACCGCCGCACCTGCCCTGGAACTGCGCCACGGAAATCTGGGCGCCCGATTCCGAGATGTTTCCTTCACCGCCTACAGCGGCGAGGTACTGGCCTTTACGGGGCTCATCGGCGCTGGGCGCACCTCCCTGGCACGGGCCTTGTTCGGCGCCGAGCCGGGTTTCATCGGCGAGTTGCGGGTCCACGGCGAGGTGGCCCGCTTCGACTCGCCGCAACAGGCCATCGCTCGCGGCCTCGCTTTGCTGACCGAGAACCCCAAGGAGCAGGGCCTGGTTCTGACCGCCGACGTGGCCACGAACATCTCGCTGCCTAACGCCTCGCATTTTTCGCGCTGGGCCTGGCTTGACCACCGCAAGGAGACGGCCGTGACCACCGACTACGCCCGCAAGCTGGCGGTCGATCCGCCCGACGTGAGGCGATTGGTACGCCTGCTGAGCGGCGGCAACCAGCAGAAGGTCGTCATCGCCCGCTGGCTGCTCAGCGGCGCGCGGATCCTGCTGTTCGACGAGCCGACGCGCGGCATCGACATCGGCGCCAAGGAACAAGTCTACGACTGGATCCGGCGGCTGGCTGGGGAGGGAAAGACGGTGCTGCTGTTTTCTTCGGAGACCGAGGAGGTGCTACGGCTGGCCGACCGCATCCTGGTGATGCGCTTGGGCCATATCACCGCCGAGTTTCCGGCAGCGGAGGCAACCGAGGAGAAGATCCTGAGGGCGGCGTTCTCGTAAGGAGGATCGTGGATCGTAGATCGTGGATCGTGGGGACCGTCCGGCGCTTTGGACCCCTGCTAGGGCTATTGATCCTGTCGGCGGTGCTCAGCGTTGTGTCTCCCTACTTCCTGACCTGGGACAACATCCTGAACATCTTCCGCCAGAGCGCGGTAAACGGGCTGCTGGCCCTCGGGCAGCTACTTGTGATACTTACGGCAGGGATCGACCTGTCGGTGGGCTCCATCCTCGGGCTGTCGACGGTGGTCTTTGCCATGACCGTCAAGTCGGGCTGGCCGACAGGGGTAGCTTTCGCGGCGGCTCTGAGCTGCGGGCTGGCGCTCGGGCTGATCAACGGCTTCTTGCTCACCGGCCTGAAGCTGCCGCACCCGTTTGTGTCAACGCTGGGGATGATGAACGTGGCGCGCGGGGGGGCGATGCTGCTCTCCGGCGGCTTCCCCATTCCGGACCTGCCGCCTTCGGCCCGCTACCCGGGGGCGGGATCGGTGGCTGGGATTCCGGCGCCGGTAGTGGTGATGCTGGCGACTTGCGGCGTGTTCGCCTTTCTGCTGCGCCAAACGGTGTTCGGGCGCGACGTCTACGCCATCGGCGGCAATCCGGAGGCTTCGCGGCTTGCGGGCATCCCGGTCGCCGCCCGGCTCAACGCCGTCTACGGCCTCTCCGGGCTGCTGGCCGGGCTCGCCGCGTTGCTGCTCGCCGGGCGCATGAACGCCGGCTTCCCGCTGGCCGGCGCCGGCGCCGAGCTTGATTCGATCGCCGCCGTTATTATCGGCGGGGCGAGCTTTTTCGGCGGCGTCGGAACCGTGTTCGGCACCCTCATCGGCGCTTTGATCATTGCCGTGCTGCGCAACGGGTTGAATCTGCTCAACGTTTCCTCGCACTGGCAGATGATCGTCATCGGGACGGTTATCATCTGGGCGGTGTGGGTGGACGTGCTGCGCCGCCGCGGCGCGCGTTAGCTCAGATCAGGGGCCGGAAGCCTTCCTGAGCGAAGTGCCGGTCGTTGGTGAAGACCTCGATGATCGATTCGCCGCGCATCGCGCTCATCGAGATGCAATCGACCAGGCTGTAACCCTTGTCGAGACGCCGCTCGAAAAGGTCGAGCCCGCGCAGGAAGCTGGCGCGGGATTGCGGGATGACGGTTACGTCTTCATCATTCAGAACACTGCGCACCAGGCGGACCGCGAGCTTGCGGAAATATGGTCCTCGGGACGACAAGTGGGCCAGAAACTCGGTGAGGACCTCATCGGTGGTCACTAAATGGGGCCTTCCAATCTCCGCACCCACGCGCAGCACTGCCCAGGTCCAAGGGTCGTCCGGAAGGGTCATGGCCACCCAATAGAAGGTATCCGCGAAGACGACCTTCTTCATCGCTTCACAGGTTTCTTTGGAGATCCGTAAAGATAGTGATCGAGGTTATCCAAAAGATCCGCTGGGAGCTTAGCCCACTCTTCGGGAGGTACTTCGCGGGCCAGTTCCTGGAACTCTCGCCTCATCCTGAGCACCGTCGGCTCGGGTTCGGTTGCAGCCAGTCTGGTTGGCGCCGGCTGGCGGCGGGCCTGCTTTCTCATACGCACAAGTATAGCACCGCTGCTGTGATACGCTGGTCGATGTGCTCGATCCTCGCGGAGGTGGTCGTTGATCGCAAGGCTCGCCTGCGTCTGCCTGCTGCTCGTTTCCTTCGGTTGTAATCGCGCGCCATCTTCGGGCAAGCCGCGCGTCGCCGTGGTGCTGAAGGCGCTCGACAGCGAGTTCTGGCTGGCCGTCAAGCGCGGCGCCGAGGAAGGGGCGGCGGGGAAGGCGGAACTGGGCATCGTGGCGCCGGATCGGGAGATCAACATCGACCAGCAGGTGTCCATGATCGAGGACCAGGTGTCGCGCGGCGTGGCGGCGATAGTGCTGGCCCCGGGCGCTTCGGCCCAGGTCATCCCGCCGCTCGAAAAGGCAGCCGCCAAGGGCATCCCCGTCATCATCGTGGACACCGACGTGGACTGGCCCAAGAAGATCACCTATGTAGGCACCAATAATTACGAGGGAGGCAGGCTGGCCGGGCAGTACCTGGTCACGGAGATCTCCGGCAAGGCGCAGGTGGCGCTGATCACCGGCCTCCCCGGGGAAGAAACCCACGAGCAGCGCAAGCGCGGGTTCAAGGATGTGGTGCTGGCCGAGACGCGGTTGCAACTGGTGGCCGAGCAGCCAGCCAACAGCGAGCGGGCGCTGGGCATGAATGTCATGGAGAACATTCTGACCGCCCGGCCCGACGTGGAGGCGGTCTTCGCCACCAGCGACCAGATGGCGCTGGGGGCGCTCGAGGCGATCCGGACGCGGCGGTCCGGCAAGCCCATCAAGCTGGTCAGCTTCGATGCGGGCAGCGAGGTGCTCCGGCTGATCCGCGAGGGCAAGGTGGACGCGGTGGTCGCGCAACGGCCGTTCCAGATGGGGAAGCGCGGTGTGGAGGCGGCGCTGCAAGCGATCGCCGGGCAGAAGGTGGACCCGGTCATCGACACCGGCACTCTGCTGGTGACCAGGGAAAACGTCGAGTCCTTCAAGGCGGAATGAGCGCTCCGATCCGCATCGGCTTCATCGGCGCCGGCCACATCGCCGGTACGCACATGCGGATCCTGGCACGCGACCCAAGGGCCCGCATTGCGGGCGTCTACGATGTGTCGGCGGAGCGGGCCACGGCTAGCGGCGCGCCGGTCTTTGCCGGCGCCGACTCCCTGCTCGAAGCGGTTGACGCGGTCTATATCACGCTCCCCAACCGGCTGCACGCCCAGCATGCACTCAATGCCCTGGAGCGCGGTAAGCACGTCTTCTGCGAAAAGCCGATGACGGTGGCGCTCGACGACGCGCATCACGTGCAAGAGGCCGCTGGGCGGGCGGGCACGGTCTTTCAAGTCGGCCACAACCGGCGCTTCGCTCCCGTCTATCAAAAGGTGAAGGCCGTGCTCGAGGACATGCCCGCGCTCTCGGCGGAATTCAAAATGAACCGGGGCGAGCTCGAGAATCCCCCTTGGACTGCTGACGACGCGGTCACCGGCGGGTATTTGTTTGAAACCCCGATCCACATCTTCGACATGGCTGCGTTTCTGATGGGCGAGTGCGTGGAAATCACCGCCCACGCCGAGCAGCTCGTCTACCCGACGCTCGACACTTTTGCCGCCCTGTTCCGCTTCGCCTCGGGCCGCAGGGCGACTTTTCTTTCCTGCGCCTACTCCGGCTGGTCGTTTCCGTTCGAGCGCGTGGAGGTCTACGGCAAGCACGCCACGCTGCGCACCGAGGAGATGGACCGTGTGGCCGTGTCGCGCAGCCTGACCGCGCCGGTCGAATGGTCGGACTATCGCCACCTGGCGTGGGAGGAGCGCTGGGGCTACGTGACGGAAGACCGGCTGTTCCTGGATTCGATCGAGCAGTCGAAGCCGGCGGCGGTCACTGCCGCCGACGGCGCCCGCGCCGTCCGCATGGCGCTGGCCATTTACGAAAGCGCGCGCACCGGCGCGCCCGTCAAACTATGAGTCCTTTACTATTGAAATCGTCATCCGGCGCCGGCGAGGTCTTGAGTGTCACCCAGGACCGCGCCGGTTGGAAAACCATCTCACTGCGCCTGGTTCGCCTGGGGAAGGGCCAGAAGCACGTCGTTTCGCGACCTGAGGAGGAACTCCTACTGGTGATGCTGGGCGGCCGAACCTCGATCAGCGCCGGCGGCGAGCACTGGCCGAATCTCGGCGGCCGTGCCAACGTGTTTTCCGGCATGCCCCACTCGCTCTACCTCCCCGTGGGCCTCGACCGCGTCCAGATCGAGGCGGTCACAGACAACTGCGAGGTAGCGGTCTGTGGGGCGCGGGCCGCCCGGCGCTTTCCGGCGACGGTCATCGAGCCCTCCGCCGTGGACGTCGAGATCCGCGGCGGGGAGAACGCCACGCGCCAGATCAACCATATCCTGAAGCCAGAGTTTCCGGCCGATCGCATCCTGGTGGTCGAGGTCTACACGCCGAGCGGCAACTGGTCCTCCTACCCGCCACACAAGCACGATGTGCACAACCCGCCCGGGGAGGTCGATCTGGACGAGATTTATTTCTACAAGATTTCGAAGCCCGAGGGATACGCGATCCAGCGGGTCTACACGCGTGACGGCCGCCGGGACGAGACCATCACCGTGCGCGACAACGAGGTGATCCTGATCCCGGAGGGATACCACCCGGTGGTGGCCGCTCACGGGTATGATTGCTACTATCTGAACGTGCTCGCCGGCTCGGCCCGATCCATGGCGGCGACCGACGACCCCGACTACGCGTGGGTGCGCGGAGCGTGGCACAGCAAGGATCCGCGCCTGCCCCTGGTTCACTGACGCCTTATGAGAATCCGCCTGGCGAACGCCCCGGTGAGCTGGGGCATCATGGAAGTGGAGGGGTGGAGCCCGCCGCTCGCTTACACCACGTTTCTCGACGAGCTGAAGAGCGCCGGCTACGAGGGCACGGAGCTGGGGCCCTACGGATACCTACCCACTGATGCCAAGGTGCTGGGCGGCGAGCTCGAGCGCCGGTCGCTGGCGCTCACTTCGGCCTTCGTGCCGCTGCGGCTGAAGGAACCCAAAGTCGCGATGGACGAGGCGCGCACGGTGGGGCGGTTGCTGCGCTCGCTCGGCGCGCGCTACCTCGTGCTGTCGGACGCCTTGTGGCCGGAGCGCGAGGCGGTGGCTGGGCGCGTAGATCAGAATGGCGCGCGGCTGACTGACGCCGAGTGGACGACGGTCACTGACAACATCCGCGCTGTCGGCGAGGTGGCCGCCGGGCTTGGCCTGCGCTGCGTGTTCCATCATCACGCCGGCACCTACATCGAGACACCCGCTGAGGTGGCGCGGCTGCTCGAGTTGACCGATCTGGGCCTGTGCCTGGATACGGGCCACTACGCCTACGGCGGTGGCGACCCAGTGGACGCGGTCCGCGCGTTCGGCCGGCGCGTGGAATACCTCCACTTCAAGGACGTCGACCCGGCTCGCCTCCGCGCGGCAAATGAGGCCCGGCTGAGTTTTCTCGATGGCGTCCGCGCCGGCGTGTTCTGCGAGCTGGGTTCCGGCTGCGTCCGTTTTCCCGAGCTGCTCCGCAGCCTCGACGGGATCGGCTACGACGGTTGGGCGGTGGTCGAGCAGGACGTAGACGCCAGCCAGGCCGGCGGCGCGGCTCCCTACGAAAGCGCCCGAGCCAGCCGCGAGTATCTGCGCAGCAAGCTGGGACTCTGAGGAAACCGCCGGTGCGCCTGACTGTCCAGAGGAACGATGAGACGCCTGTGGTGCCTCTTGGTGGCTCCGGCCCTGCTGGTTCAGGAGACCACCATTCGTACGACCGTCTCTCTGGTGATTGCGAGCGCCGTGGCAAATGTCGCTCTCAGGTGTGAGCTTGCCCGCCATGCGGTCCTACTGTGTTTCCTGCAGCATCGCTGCAACCGTTCGGCCCAGAGCGGGCGCGTCCTGCTGAACAATGTCCCACACGCGCTCCAAATCAATGCCGAGGTAGTCATGCACCAGAACGTTGCGGAACGCGGCAATCCGGCGCCACTCTACCTCGGGATGCTTGGCCTTGAGACTATCCGAAAGCCGTTGCGTGGACTCCGACATCGTATGCAGGTTTCGCAAGACCGCATCCTGGACGGTGTGAGACGAGAAAAACTCTTCCCGGCCGCCGGCGACATCTTCCTGGATGCGACGGATGCATTCCTGGATGTGCCGCAGATAGACCGAATCGTCTTTCACAGCGGGACGGCTTCGCGCAGCACTCGCTCCCGAATCAAGGGGTTCAATCCTTTCTCGGTGACGACGTCCACCCGGCAGCCGAGCAGGTCTTCCAGATCGACAATGAGGCCGGCCGGGAACCAGGAGCTGGTCTTGGTGGCCGTGTCGACTAACAGGTCCACGTCACTGGCTGGCCCGGCGTCCCCCCGGGCAAAGGAGCCGAACACACGAAGATTGCGCGCACCGTGATCGGCTGCGATTCGGTAGATCTCCTGTCGCTTTTCGCGCAGCAATTTTGCCACGGTCGTTAGGGGCATTATGACTCCTGACTTCCCTCCGTATTCTACCTCGCCTGTGGTAGAACTAAGTGGGTGGTGGCTTATGACGCGACGACTCACTACGGCGCAGGCCGTCATTGCATTCCTCAAGCAGCAATACACCGAGCGGGACGGCGTGGAGCGTCAGTTCTTCGCCGGCTGCTTCGGGATCTTCGGGCACGGCAACGTGGCCGGGATCGGGCAGGCGCTCGAGCAGAGTCCGGACTTTCGCTACTACCTCTGCCGCAACGAGCAGGCCATGGTGCACACCGCCGCCGCGTTCGCCAAGATGAGCAACCGGCTGCAAACGCTGGTGTGCACGACCTCCATCGGCCCCGGGGCCACCAACATGATTACCGGCGCGGCGGCGGCCACCATCAACCGTATACCGGTGCTGCTGCTGCCCGGGGACATTTTTGCCCGGCGGAACGTGGCGCCGGTGTTGCAGCAGCTCGAATCGCCCGCCTCGCAGGACATTTCGGTGAACGACTGCTTTAAGCCGGTTTCGCGCTATTGGGATCGCATCAACCGGCCCGAGCAGATCCTCACCGCGCTGCCCGAAGTGATGCGCGTTCTCACCTCGCCGGCTGACACTGGGGCGGCGACGCTCGCGTTGCCTCAAGACGTACAGCCCGAGGCGTTCGACTACCCGGCCGAGCTTTTCGAGAAGCGCGTGTGGACCATCCAGCGCTCGCGCGGGGACGCCGAGATGTTGCGCCGGGCCGCGGAATGGATCCGCGCCGCGCGGCGACCGCTCATCATCGCCGGCGGAGGCGTCATTTACTCCGAAGCAACCGACGCGCTCTCGCGCTTCGCGGCCCAGACCGGAATTCCAGTGGCCGAAACCCAGGCCGGCAAAGGCGCGCTGTGCTTCGACCACGGCCAGGCACTCGGGGCCATGGGCGTCACCGGCACTCCCGGCGCGAACATTCTGGCGCGCGAGGCGGATCTGGTCATCGGCGTCGGCACCCGCTACAGCGACTTCACCACCGCCTCCAAGACCGCCTTCCAGAATCCCGACGTGCGGTTTGTCAACATCAACGTGGGGGAGTTTGACGCGTACAAGCACTCAGCGCTGCCCCTGGTTGCCGACGCGCGGATGGCGCTTGTCGAGCTGGCCCAGGCCCTTCAGGGGTACCGCGTCGGCGCCGAGTACCGCGCGCGCGTCGACCGCTTCCGCGCCGAGTGGGAGCAGGAGGTGGACCGCATCCACAACCTCCGCCACGGGCCTCCTATCAGCCAGGGAGAGGTGATCGGCGTGGTCAACCGAGTCTCCGCGCCGCGCGACGTGGTGGTTTGTGCCGCGGGCAGCCTGCCCGGTGATCTGCACAAGCTGTGGCGCGCGCGCGACCCCAAGGGCTACCACCTGGAATACGGCTACTCGACCATGGGCTACGAGATCTCCGGGGGCCTGGGGATCAAGATGGCCGATCCGGAGCGCGAGGTGTGGGTCATGGTCGGCGACGGCTCCTACCTGATGATGGCTCAGGAGATCGTCACCTCCGTCCAGGAGGGCTACAAGCTGAACATCGTGGTCCTCGACAACCACGGTTTTTCCAGCATCGGCGGGCTGAGCCGGGCCTGCGGCTCGGGCGGCTTCGGCACCGAGTATCGCTACCGGTCGAACGGCGGGCTCGCCGGGGACCAGATCCAGGTTGACTACGCCGCCAATGCGGCAAGCCTGGGCGCGCGCGCAGTGAGGGTCCAGACGCGCGAGCAGCTTAGCGAGGCGCTGACGGCCGCGCGGGAGCACGACCGGACGTCCGTGGTGGTCATCGAGACCGACATTAACGCCCGCGTGCCCGGCTACGAATCCTGGTGGGACGTGCCGGTTGCCGAGGTCTCGGAGAGCGAATCGGTGCGGGCGGCGCGGGAGAGCTACGTGCCGGCCCGGAGGAAGGAGCGATACTACTTCTAGGCTGGCAAGCCAGAGGCTTACCCTACTCAATATGGAAGTCACCGTGCTCGGCCGCATCGGCTACGACCTCTACTCCGAAGAGCCCCACGTCCCGCTGCCGCAGGTCCGGCGCTTCTCCCGCTATCTAGGCGGCTCGAGCGCAAACATGGCTGTGGGCCTGGCGCGGCTCGGCGCTCAGGTCGGCATGGTAGGCGCCCTGGGCGCCGACAGTCTCAGCCAGTTCCTGCTCGATTTCCTGCGCGCGGAAAAGGTCGACACCTCGCATGTGAAGAC
>JACQDI010000381.1 GCA_016201195.1 Acidobacteriota bacterium
GCCCGTCATTTACGATCCCGCGCAAATTGATTTTTCCAGGCCCGGCAAGCACCATTACCAGGTCGCCTTCCACCTGGACTCGACCTGGGGTTACTCGCTGGTGCCGCTAACGGTAATCAACGGGCAGCGGCCGGGCAACGCACCGGCGGTAGCGGCGTTCGGCGGTACGCATGGAAATGAATACGAGGGCCCGGTGGCAATCAAGCGCCTGGCGCAGGACCTGGATCCGGCGGACATCGCCGGGCGGGTCATCTTGATTCCGCAGTTGAGCGAGAGCGCGTGCGTCGCCGGAACGCGGGTCTCCCCGCTGGATGGCGTCAACATGAACCGGGCCTTCCCCGGCAATCCCAGGGGTACGGTCTCCTATCGCATCGCCCACTTCGTGAAGACCCGAATCTTCCCCCAGGTGCGGGTCGTTCTGGACATTCATGCTGGCGGTCGGGAGGCGGTGTTCCCGATTTGCACTTCCTTCCACCCGATTCCCGACCCGGCGCAGCGAACCGAGATTGCGGCCGTCGCCCGGCTCTTTGACACGCCGTTCATCTTCATCTACACGAAACAGATGGCCTCGGGCCTGCTGACCGACGAGGCTGAAGCGGAAGGCAAGATCGCCATCGGGGGCGAGTTCGGCTTTGGCGAGGCGACCAGCGTCCGCGGAACCCGGCACGCCTACGAGGGGATCAAGAACGTGCTGCGCCATTACGGGCTGCTGGCGGGTGAAGTGGTCAAAATCGATCCGGACCGGCCCACGCCACCGCGATTGGTCCAGGCGGCGAACCTGGAAGACTACATTCCGTGTCCGACAAGCGGCATCTGGGAGCCGGCAGTCGAGGTCGGGGCCGACGTGCAGGAAGGAGACCTCATGGGGCGCCTGCACGACTTTTCGGATCACTCCTCGCTGGCGCGGGAGATCCGAGCTCACCGGTCAGGAGTCGTCATCGCACTCTATTTTGCGGCGGTATGCCAGAAGGGTTCCACGCTGTACGTCATCGGCCAGGACGCGCAACTGTGAAGATTTCCAACGTGGAAGTGTTGGTGCTGAAGTCGCCGGGACTGTACCACAGTCCCGAAGGCGCCGAGGAGCCGAGTGGGCCGACCTATATGGGCCTGGTGAAGGTTTCGACCGACGCCGGGATTGTCGGCTACTCGGACATGGAGACCTCGGCGCCGGTGGCAAAGGCCGCCGTGGAAGCGCCGCGGTGGAGCGAGCCGGGGCTGGAGTTCTGCGACGGGTTGGCCTCGCTGGTGATCGGCGAGAATCCGCTGGAGGTGGAGCGGCTCTGGTACAAGATGTACCGGGGTAGCATTTACTTCGGCCGGCGCGGAGTGGTCATCCAGGCGATCTCGGCGATCGACATTGCGCTCTGGGACATCATGGGGAAGTTCTACCAGCAGCCCATTCATATTCTGCTGGGCGCCAGGTGGCGGGACCGGGTGCGCGCCTATGCCAGCACGCTGTTCCGGCCTACGCCGGATGCGATGCGAGAAGCGGCCCGCCGGTATGTGGACCAGGGGTTTACGGCCATCAAGTTCGGGTGGGGCGTTTTCGGTCGCGATCCTGCGATGGACGTGCGCCTGGTGGAGGCGGCGCGAGCGGAGATCGGCGATCGCCACGATCTGCTGATCGACACCGGGTGGTTTGTCGAGCGGACTCCCAAGGAGGCGATCCGGGTGATTCGGTCGTTGGAGCCCTTTCGGCCGTTCTTCATCGAGGAAATCCTGCATCCGGAGGACTACGATGGGTATCGACAGGTGGCCGACAGCGTCGAAACCCTGATCGCATGCGGCGAGCAGGAGGCGACCGAATGGGGTTTCCGGCAGTTGATCGAAGTCGCCAAGGTGGACGTGGTGCAGCCGGACCTGACCCGGTGCGGCGGGTTCACCGTCGCGCGCAAGATCGTGCACATGGCGGAACGGGCGAACGTGCTGGTGATCCCGCATTCCTGGTCCAGCGACCTGCTGGCGGCGGCCTCGCTGCATCTGAACGCCTTCCAGCGCCGGGCTGTATTCGTGGAGTTCAACACGTCGCAGGGGCCCTTGAGTCGTGCCCTGGTGAAAGAACCGTTGCGGCTGGTGGACGGCCACGTCGCCGTGCCCTCCGGGCCGGGCCTGGGCGTGGAGGTCAATGAAAAAACCATCGAGCAGTACCGCATCGCTTGACGACGTCAGGCGGGGCGAGGCCGGCGTGGTTCCGCTGCGGCTCGCCTGGATGGTCGTCGGGCTGCTGTGGCTCGCTTTCTTCATCAACTACGTCGACCGGCAGGTGGTCTTTTCTATTTTCCCCGTCCTGCGACGGGAGTTGAATTTCTCCAACCAGCAACTGGGGCTGATCGGGTCGATTTTCATCTGGGTGTATTCGCTGTGCTCGCCGGTGGTGGGCCGCATGGCGGACGTGATCCGCCGGGAGCGCGTGATTGTGGTGAGCTTGGTCCTGTTCAGCCTGGCGACGCTGGGGACCGGTCTCAGCACCTCGGCCGAGATCTTCTTGTTCTGGCGCGCAGTAATGGGCGTGACCGAGGCCCTCTATGCCCCGGCCGCCATGAGCCTGATCGGCGCGCTGCATACGGGCGCGACGCGATCCAAAGCGCTCGCGATCCACGGCACAGCGCAGTTGACCGGGATCACCGCGGGAAGCTGGTACGGCGGGTGGATGGCGGAGCGCGCCGGCTGGCGGGCGGCCTTTACCTGGTTGACGGTGGCGGGCTTGGCGTATGCCCCGATTCTGTGGCTGCGCCTTCGTAAGCTGCCGGAGGTGGGGCTGGGCGGCGCGCGCGGACGGGCTGCGCCCGCCGACATCTTCCGATCCCGGTGCTACCTGGCGCTCGCAGTTGCATTCCTGGCCCTGCTGGTAATGCTGTGGATGTTTTACGCGTGGTTGCCCAACTTCGTTTACGAGCGATACGGGCTGTCGCTCGCTGAAAGCGGGCTCACGGGCACGCTGTACTTGCAGATCAGCTCCATCCTCGGCATCCTGGCCGGGGGTGTGCTAGGCGATCGGGCGGTAAAATGGTCTCCGGCTGGACGTTTCTATGTTGTGGGTTTGGGGTTGCTGCTGTGCGCGCCCTTTGCGTATCTCACCTTGGCCGTCCGCTCCCTGGCTTTGCTCAAAGCGGCATCGGCGGGGTTCGGGTTCTTTTCCGGGGTCATGATCGCCAACAATTTCGCGTCGGCGTACGAGGTGGTCTCGGAGCGCAACTACGGGCTGGCGGCGGGAACGCTCAACATGGTGGGAGGGTTGGCCGGCGGCGTGGGGATCTTCCTGGCGGGAAAGTGGAAGGACTCGGTGGGGATCGAGGTTCTCATGATGTGGGGCGCGGCCGGTGCGGCTGCCGCGGCGGTATTGATGATGATGGTGGTCCGCGGCAGTTTTGAAGGGGACCGAAGGCGGGCGGGGATGACACGATAGCTGTCGGCCTTCAGGTATTGCTTTACCTCCCCTTCTCCAGCGACCAGAACGTCACGCCGTAGGCGTCGAGGTCCACGGCCAACTGTGTCGTCCCCTGCCGGACTTGGAGCGGCCCCTGGGGACGCAGGCGGTGGTTTTCATCGTCGCTGGGAGCGGTCGCATCCAATACCACGCGCCGCGCCGTCAGATTCTCCGCAGCGCCTTGTACGGTTACTGCGAGCTGGGCGGGAGAGGTCGAGAAGTTCCACAGCATCACGTTGTAGCTTTGGAGCTTCGGGTCGTGGGTGGCGAAGCCGTGGACTGCCGGGTCGGACGATTCCACGCTCAGCCGCTCGCCGGTCAGCCGGGAAAGCAGCTTGAAGATGAAATAGGCGGGCCGGACCCGGTTCTGGTAGTCGAACAGGCCGTCGAACTGGGGCATGCGGTTCCACCAGCGGGTCATCAGCGCCGTCCCCGCCGGCGACATGAATTTCGCGAACGTCTCCGAAGAGACGTGATAGTCGCGAATATGGTAGTAGCAGGAATAATCCAGTCCGGCATCCTTCATCTGCCAGGCGACCTCGGCGACAAAGCAAGGCTGGAAGCGATGGTCGAGGGGCGGCTCGCGCAAGGACATGTTCCATTCGTTCAGGATCGTTTCGGGCTGGAGTGCGGGGTATTTCCGGAGCAGCGCTTTCGTGCTGTCGATGGTGGCCCGGATCCGCAGCGGGTCGTTGTTGTAGATGTGCCACGAGACAAAATGCAAGGGCGCCTTCTTGGCGACGCAGAAATCGAGGAGAGCCGGTAGAATCGGCGAGTTGGGGTTGGCTAGCGCGGGTCCGCCGACGCGCGCCTCGGGATCGGCGCGAAGGATCGCTGCGACGGTGCTCTGGTAGTAGCGGGGATAGTTCTCCGGCGTGAAGCGATAGGGACAGCCGCCGTTCTCCCCGATATCCGGTTCATTGGAAACTTCCCAGTATCGAATGTCGGCCCCGCGATCTTTATGACGGCGGACCATGTTGAAGACTAACTTTTCCCAAGCGGGATAGCTTGTGGGCTCGACGATATCCTGGTCGATTTTGGGAAACAGAACCTGGGGCTTGAAGGCAATGCACATGAGGGGCTTGGCGCCGGTCTTCAGGATCAGATCGACCGAGGCGTCGAGGGTGGTCCAGTGGTAGCGGTCCGGGGTCGGCATCAGGTCGAAGTATTCCTGTAGGAAGATCCGGATGAGGCGGGGCTTGAGGGCGCGAATCTCAGCGAGGCGGTCGGCCCACATCGGTTCCTCGGAGAGGCCGCCCTGGCCCAGGGCAAAGCGGTCGATCTCGAGCGGTCCGAGCCTGGATCCCAGATCGACCCGCATCTGAACCGGTCGTCCCTGAGCTCCGGCGACCGCCAGTGAGAACAGAAATGCCAAAAGAAGTCGAAGCGCGGTCATGTCCCCTATACTACTCTGTGTCATGACGAATCCGAACGCACCCGCGGCCCGACGACCCGCCACTCCCGAAGAAATCGAGATGTTCACCTTCCTGGAGAAAAACCTGTACACGGCTGTGGTGTCCGACAGCCTCGACCAGCTCGGCTATCGCGAGCAGGCTATGCGCGAGCACTTGCGGCCGCTAAGCCCATCCTTTTGTTTTGCCGGCTGGGCGTGCACCATTTCCTGCCGCGACGTGTATCACGTGCCGGAGGATCCCTACGGGCTGGAAATCGAGGCGGTGGACAGCATTCTGGCGGGGGAGGTGGTGGTCGTGGCGACCCAGCGATCGAAACGCAACGCCCCCTGGGGAGAGCTGCTTTCCACCGCCGCCCGAGCCAGAGGGGCGCGAGGAGCGGTGATCGACGGCCTGATCCGCGACGTGAAGAAGATCGAGGCGCTGGGTTTCCTGGTGTTTGCCGCCGGCATCAAACCTGTGGACTCGATGGGTCGCGGCGTTGTGACGGAGTACAACGTGCCGGTTGAGTGCGGAGGGGTTCTGGTACATCCCGGCGACCTGATCTTCGCGGATTTCGACGGCATCGTCGTTGTTCCCCGGTGCGCCGTCGAAGAAGCCGTGCGCCTGGCGACCGACAAGGCCACTCGGGAGAACCACTCACGGGTAGAGCTGCTACAGGGGGCGTATCTGCGGGACGTATATCAAAAGTATGGGGTGCTGTAGACGAGGCGAGCTA
>JACQDI010000382.1 GCA_016201195.1 Acidobacteriota bacterium
AAACTGCTGGTTTGAGGCTTTCCTTGGGTCTACCCAACGATTTCCCCTGCGTCCGCTTTGCCGTAGCCAGGCGAATCCTTGCTGAACTACGTGACGGGTTGAATCGACTGGATGCGAATCCTGGGGGGTAGCACGTACCGTTATGCGTGGACACATCACCCGGAAGACCCGGAAGTGACTGAGCAACCGGGAACATGGGTAACAACGCGCCTAACGAAGCGTTGCACCGGACGCGCCAAAAGACGGCGCGCCGGTGAACGCCAAGTCGTTAGGCTGCCTTCGCAGGGCTATTCCGGGCGATGGCTCTTGCCAGATCACCCGCTGAGGCACCAAGCCCGATGAGACATCGGACCATCAGATCGAGGGAGACCGAAGGGTCCCCAGCTTCCATCTTGGCAATCCGGGATTGGCTGGACTTGAGCAACTTGGCGGCCTCCGCCTGGGTCAGATGGCGTCGCACTCGATGGTGGCGGAGGGAATCCGCCAGTCGCAGCTTGACTTCTATAAACGCCACTTCCTCAGGCGAGAGGCAGAGGAATTCACGTGCGCTGCCGATTCGCCATCCCTTGGCCTCCAATCGTCTCCGCTTCGATTCACGCATGGTCGTACTCCCACAGTCGTCGCTGACAGGTCTCGATGACCTCTTGAGGGGTCTGCCTCGTCTTCTTGCTGAATACCTCCGCTATCACAATGGCATCAGGGTCCGTTCGATAGATGATCCGCCAGGTCGCCCCCGCGTCCACGATTCGCAACTCCTGACACCGCGGTCCAATGGCCGTCATGGGACGGGAATGCGGCATGCTAAGATGCTCCCCCCTTTGCAGACGCCGGAGGAGTTGCCCTGCCTCCAGCCGCGCTGGCTGCGAAAAGGGTGGGGACTTCACTTCTCCGTGCAGCCACACAAGGGGCTTGTCCTTCGGGTTCATCCCCCTAGAGCTTATGTCCGATCTGACATGCTGTCAAGAGGTGTTTTTGTGTTTTTGACCAGCCTAACCAAGGCATGCACCCGCCCGCCGCAAACGGCGCGGCGGCGGGTGATGCCCAAGTCGTTAGGCACCTGCCAGCGGGGTCGTGCCACGAGAGCAGCAGGTACCTGCCTGAGCCGGCAGGCGCCGTGAATGGCCGCGAGATGGCTATACTGAAGCAGAGGTCACGATGACGAAATATTTGGTGGTGTTGGAACGGACCGAAGAGGGCTTCAGTGTGGGCTGTCCTGGATTGCCGGGGTGCTGGTCCCAAGGGGTTACGGAACAGGAAGCCCTCGAAAACATCCAGATCGCGATTCAGGAGTACCTGGCGGCAGTCCGGGACTCGCTCGAAGGGGCGGAGCTCAGGGAAGTGGAGGTGGCGATCTGAATTGCCCAAGATCCCTGGTGTTCCGCACCTCCGAGCCGTGCGAGCGCTGGAAAAGGCAGGCTTCAAGATCATCCGAGAAGGTAAGCACATCGTCATGTCCGACGGAGTCCATTTTGTTACCATCCCACGACATAACCCGGTGCATGCAGTGACGATGGGTGGCATCGTTCGGGATGCCGGGCTGAGCGTGGAGGAGTTCAAGAAGGTGCTGTGAGGGGCAGGCGTCTAACTCGGCGCTGCAGGCGACGGCCAAAAGCGGGCCGCGCCCGAGTCGTTAGGCGCCGCGGAGCGCTGGCTCGGAAATCGTACAATGAATATTCGGTCTTGGTTTAGGAGGAGCGGGTGATGAGAGGAATCCAGTACCTCGTAGACAACCGCGGTGAGCGAAGGGCTGTGGTTATCGATTTGAAGAAGCAGGGGGGACTCTGGGAAGACTTCTACGACCGGGCGGTAGCGGAGTCACGGCGCGACGAGCCCCGGGAGTCGCTCGAAACCGTCAAAGCCAAGCTCGGTAGACGGCGTGGTCGTCCGACCCGTGGCTGAGTACCGGGTCACCTTCACACGCTCGGCCAGGAAGGAGTTGGAAAATCTGCCGCGTGCGACGGCCGATCGGATCGTGGCGATGTCGGAGCGCCTCGCGGCGGAGCCCAGGCCTGTCGGTGCCCGGAAACTCCGAGGTGGGACGGATCTGTGGCGCGTTCGCGTAGGGAATTATCGAATTGTCTACGCCATCAACGACACTGAACAGATCGTCGACGTTCGCGTCGTTCGTCACCGGAAGGATGCGTACCGATAGTGCTAATGCCTAACGAGGCGTTAGGCCGACGAAGAGGTGAAATTCGGATATGCGGTGACGGGGGCGATCGACCCGGGACGCATTCTGACCAATGCCGGGGCCCTCTGCGGAGATGCGCTGGTGCTGACCAAGCGAATCGGGACGGGGGTGATCACCACGGCCCTCAAGCGCGGGATCGCGCGGCAGCAGGACGTGGACGGCGCGGTTGATTCCATGCTGGCGTTGAACCGCGCGGCGTGCGAGGTGATGCTGAAGTATCCGGTTCACGGCTGCACCGACATCACCGGCTTCGGGCTGCTGGGACACGCCCGCGAGATGGCCCAGGGCAGCGGGCTCACTCTAGATATCGATCATGCCCAAATAGAATTCCTGCCGGGGGCGCTGGACTATTCGAGGCAGGGGGCGATCCCGGCAGGTCTGAAAAACAACCGCGAGTTTGTCTCCTGCGCTGTGCGGTTTGGCACGGCGATTGCGGAGGAGGTGGAGAACCTGCTGTACGATCCGCAAACGTCCGGCGGCTTGCTGATTTCGGTAAGCCGGGAAAGCGCCGCCACGCTGGCCGAGGAACTGGAGGCGGCCGGGGTCGTAGCGCGCGTGGTCGGCGAGGTTCGGGCGCGGGATGCGTGGGCCATCGTCGTCCGATAGCGGCCGACAGGGGGCAGGAGTCGGGCAATTTTGCGGGCCTTGTCTCGAAAATGGCCGAGAGCTTGGCAGTGGGGCGGTCGAAGGATCGGTGGTGGGAAGGGCGCGTGGGGGTTGGATCTTATGCAAACGGCTTGGTGAGACGCGGCGCGAGGGCTGCCGTGTGGTTTGCGTGGCGATCGGCTCCGATCCCTTGACTCGCAGGTTGAGGTGAGGTGTAATCGAGGACAGTTACCGCTGCGAGTGCGCGGATCTCTCTGGGAGGTGTGGGCGCAATGAACAACTCCCCAGGATATGATCGGTCTCCGTTGGGGTTGTTCCCTGCTCAGCCGACGCCCAGGCTCTACGACCGGGTAGTGGAAGTCCTGCGCACTCGGCATTACAGCCGCCGCACCGAAGAGGCCTACATCCACTGGATTCGCCGCTTCATACTGTTTTGCGCCCGAGCCCATCCGCGCGAGCTGGGGGAAGGCGACGTGAACCGTTTCCTCACCGATCTGGCGGTCAAAGAAAATGTGGCCGCCTCCACGCAGAACCAGGCTCTGGCGGCGCTGCTGTTCCTTTACGAACGGGTGCTGGAGCGGCCGCTCGACCGCATCGAGGGAGTGGTGCGCGCCCGCAAGCCGAAGCGGCTGCCGGTGGTGCTGACACGGGACGAGGTGGCGGCGCTCCTGGACCGGCTCGATGGCGTTCCACGGCTGGTGTGCAGGCTGCTGTACGGCTCGGGGCTGAGACTGCTCGAAGCCCTGCAACTGCGCGTCAAGGACATCGACTTCGGCCCCGGTGAAATCACCGTCCGGGATGGCAAGGGCCAGAAGGACCGGGTAACCATGCTTCCGGGGGTGTTGCAGGAGCCGCTCCGGGACCATCTGCGGGGCGTACGCGGGCAGCATGAAGCGGACGTGGAGCGCGGACTGGGCCGGGCGCCGCTGCCGGACGCCCTGGTGAGAAAGTATCCGAATGCGGACCAGGAGTGGGGCTGGCAGTGGGTGTTTCCGGCCTCGTCACATTACATCGACCGCAGGACGGGCCTCCAGCATCGGTACCACCTTCACGAATCGGTCATTCAACGGGCGGTTCATGAGGCGGTGCGGCGGGCGGGTCTGGCCAAGCCGGCGGCAAGCCACACATTCCGGCATTCGTTCGCTACTCACCTGCTCGAAGACGGCTACGACATCCGGACCGTGCAGGAACTCCTGGGCCACAAGGACGTAAAGACCACGATGGTGTACACGCACGTGTTGAACCGTGGCGGGCTGGGAGTGCACAGCCC
>JACQDI010000348.1 GCA_016201195.1 Acidobacteriota bacterium
ACAGGTTGAAGAACTCAGCCCGGAACTGGAGGTTATAGCGCTCGCCGAAGCGGGTGTTCTTGGCTGCCCCGAGGTCCCAATTGTTCAGTCCCGGGCCGATCAGGATATTCCGGCCGGCGCTGCCAAAACGCAGCGCACCCGCCGGCAAGTCTACAAACGCGCTCGAGGCGGCACCGCAGGCCGGAGTGCGCGAGTCCACGATGTAGCAGTTGGGGTTGCGCGCGTTGATCGCCGGCTTGCCGACCAAGTCCGGCCGGTCGGCGATTCCGTCGCCGTTGCGGTCCTCGGACATCACCACGCTGAAGGGAAAACCGCTTTGAAACTGGGTGATGCCGCTTACCTCCCAGCCGCCGAGGATCCTGTTGCTGCGAAAAATGGGCAACTCGTAGACATAGCTGAGCACCAGCCGGTGACGCACGTCGAAACCGGAGAGGCCGCGCGAGTAGCCCCGCAGGTCGCGCACGTTGCCGCCGCCGGTATCGAAGCCGCCCCCGCGGTCGCCCGCGCCGCGCTCGCTCGACAAGTCAATCGACTTGGCCCAGGTGTAGGCGGTGAGGAACGAGAGCCCCCGGCTAAACCGCTTCTGCGTCTTCACCTGCAGGGAATTGTAATTCGAGGTGACGTAGGAATCGAGGCTGAGGGCCGTTCCCCAGGCCGGGAACGGGCGCCGGGCCTGGATGGTGGCCGTGGGGCCGAGCGTCGGGATATTGTAGAAAACCAGCTCGCCGAGCTTGGTCCCCTTGTTGGCCACGTAGCCCGCATCCACGGTGATCCCGGAGGGCAGCTCGCGCTGGACGGTTAGGTTCCACTGTTGTGTGTAGCCTTCGCGGAAGTTCGGGTTAATGTTCTGGGTGCCGATCACCAGGGGCGCCACGGCGTTGATGAAGGGGTCAGCGACGTTGATTTGCGGTGCGGCGGTGGACGAGGTGATCTGCTGGGTTTCGGCGAACGGCGGCTGGCGACGGTTGATGACGAAGTTATTCACGAAGCTCTGCGAGTTGGTGTAGAAGATGCCGTAGGCGCCGCGCACCACAGTCTTGGGATTCAGACTGTAGGCGAAGCCGAAGCGCGGGGCCCAGTTATTGCGGTCGGGCCCGTAGACGGCCCGGGCGCCCACGCCGTCCAGGTGTAGCAGGTTCGCCGCCTCCGGGCTGTTGGCGACGATGACCTGGCCCTTCAGGCCGGTGTTGTAGTCGTTGGTCAGCGGATAGAACGTCGAGCGGCGGTTCAGAACATCGACGAGCGGGCTGATGTACTCGTAGCGCACGCCCAGATTCAGGGTAAGCTTGCGGGTCACCTTCCAGTCATCGTTAAAGTAATACCCATGCCAGGTGGAGCGCCCGGTTTCCACGCCCTTGCCCACCACCCGGGAGGCGGTAAAGGGAACGCCGAGGAGGAAGTCGGCGAAGGCCTGCCCGGTGAAGTCGCCGCGGAAGGTGAAGCTGCCCCGGCGCAGTCCGGTGACCGGGCCGGGAGTGTTCTGCTGGTAACGGGTGATGGTAAAACCGCCCTTCATGTTGTGGTTGCCACGAGTCCAGGTGAGGCTGCCGGCGTAGTTGAATTCGTTCGAGATGTCGCGCTGGGTGTTGAAGTCGCCGTCGCCGAACGAGGTCAGGCTGATGTTCTGAAAGGCCAGGGTCGGAGCGCCCTCGAACTGCGGACCGGCCAGCGGATTGTTGATGCCGAACTGGCTGTAGTATCCGACATTGCCGGTGTTGGGGCTTCTCTGGACGAACTCGGAGCGGGTGAAGGAGAATCGCAGATCGCTGAGCAGTCGGGGATTGAAGACGTGAGTGTGGCTGAGCACGGCGACCTTGTTGCGCGGGGGAATGATCTGCTCGAAGGTCGGCAGCCCCGGCGTGGATACTTCGTCGCGGGCGGCGCGCGAGAAGCGGCCAGTCAGCCGGTCGCGCGACGTCAGCTCGTGGTCGATTTTGACAGTGAACTCGTCGTCGGTGATCTCCACCGGCCGCGTCACTAGCAGGTTGGTGGCGAGTCGCGTCGCATCGCCCACGTTTTGTTTGGGCCACAGGGCGATGGAAGCGGTCGCCGTCTTGACAAAACGGCTGGCCGGAATCCGGTTGCCGGGGAAGGGCTGGCCGCCCGCAGATGGATCGCGCAAGGTCAGTCCGGCGATAGCGGAGAAGTCGCCGATGCGCCACGGCTCGACCGGCACACTGCGGGGGTCCTCCACCCCACGCCGCTCGCGACCGCCGTTGTAGTTGAAGAAAAAGAAGGTGTGGTCCTTCACCACCGGCCCTCCGACCGAGCCGCCGAAGCTGTTGCGGTTCAGCTTGCTGACCTTGGTGAGGAAGAAATTGCGCGCGTCAAAGGTGTCGTTGCGCAGAAACTCAAACAGCGCCCCGTGCAAGGAATTGGTGCCTGACTTGGTGATGAGGTTAATCTGCCCGAAGGCGGCCTGGCCGAACTCGGCCGAGTAGGAGTTGGATTGCACCTTGAACTCCTGGATGGCGTCGATGGACGGCTTGATGGCGATGTTGCCAAACTGGCGGGCGTTGTTGCTGGCGCCGTCGATCATGAAATTGTTCTGGTTGTCGCGCCCGCCGATGGCCACGCCCGAGCCCAGGCTTCCGGTGGCCGCGCCCGCCGCCGGGCTGACGCCTCCGGGACGGGTAGTCGCGCCGGGGACGAGAACGATGAGCTGGGAAAAGTCGCGACCGTTGAGGGGAATCTGGGTGGTGTAGCGGTTGTCGATCACCTGGCCGACCACGGCGTTTTCCGCCTGGAGCACCACCGCCGTGCCCGCGACGGTGACCGTCTCGGTGACCTGGCCTACCTCGAGTGGCAGGTCGATGCGGGCCTCCTGGTTCACCTCGAGGACGATGCCGGTCAGCGTCTGGCGCTTGAAACCGGGGGCCTCGGCGGATACCGAGTAGGATCCCACCGGCAGCGACGGAACCGCGTAGACGCCGCGGTCGTTGCTTGTCACTTCACGCTTCAGCCCGGTTTGCTCGCTGGTGACGAAGATCCGCACGCCGGAGACAACGCCTCCGCTGGGGTCGGTCACGGTGCCCACTATGGTGGCCGTCGTTTGGGCGAAGCAGAGCCCCGTAATCAAAAGGCACAACAAAAGCACGCTGCGGAATTGCATGTTCCCTCCTGGAGCAAGGCTCTAATATAGTGTAGCTTGAACCGCAAGGCAAAGGGAACGGATCGGAGCCTGCGATTCAGACAGTGGGGGAGCCTTGAGAGGTGGACGGCGGCAGTGAGGCGCGGTCGAACCAGAAAAGCGGGGAAAGCTGCGGAACTATTTTGTATTGGGGACAGGTGCATGGCCTCAGCGGGGCGTGGATGGGGGT
>JACQDI010000349.1 GCA_016201195.1 Acidobacteriota bacterium
CTGGCGTTATCATAGAGCCATGGCTACGGTACCCAAGCCTCTCGACTACGCCTCGCCTTGCCGGTCCGCGGGCGTTTTCCCTGGTAGGCCATCTGGCCTTCAAGAAAAAACTTGGCAGCTACACGTCTTTGCGTCAAGTTGAAAGGTATGCCGGTGCTGGAAAAAGAAAAAGATCGGCACGCAAATTGATCCGGCGCTCCACCAGCGGCTCAAAATTCTCTCAGCCCTCACGGGCCGAAGAATGGACTCTCTGATCGAAGAGGCTCTCCGCAAGCTGACCGCGGAGATCCCGCAAGGCAATTACGTGACCTTTGAGCAGATGCACGCCGAATACGAGCGCCGCCACGGCCTCGCCATCGACATCCCCGCCGAGGCCCAAAAGCTGCAGGCCAGGGGGCGCAGCAAGCGGCGTAAGCGGAGTTGACCGCCTTTGGCTGGACCCTACCTGCTCCTCATCGAAGACCCAGCGAACAAGTTCATGCAGTCTCTGCCGCCGAAACAGTATAAGCCGGTGGCCGCCCGGATTTTTCTTCTCGCTCGCGATCGCCGCCCCGCAGACGGCAGGCTCCTGGAAGGACACCCGGCCCTTCGCCGGGTCGACCAGGGCGAGTATCGGGTTCTCTACAGCATCAACGACGAGGCCCGGGTCGTGGTCATCCGGCGCATGGGCAAGCGCAGCGACGCCGAAGTTTACAGAGGTCTCTGAAAGGTATGCTACAATCTCCTTCGTTCGCCCGGGGGGCTTTGCCGTGTCTGGGAACCTCGTCGTCGCGCTGCTTCTTCTCCTGCCGATACGGCAGGCGCTTGCCCAACCCAAGGAAACGCCTGAAGAGGGCATCCCCGTCACCAACCAGCTCGTCATCGACAAGTGCTCTGCCTGTCACAAACGGGATGAGAAGGGCAACCTGAGCCGCATCTCGTGGGAGCGGACCACGCCGGAGGGCTGGGAGCTGGCCATCAAGCGGATGGTGCGCTTGAACGGCCTCAGCCTCACCCCCGAGGAAGCGCGACAGATCGTCCGTTACTTGAGCACCTACCACGGCCTCGCCCCCGAGGAAGCAAAGCCCGCCATGTACCAGGCCGAGCGGCGCATCCAGGATGAAACGCCGCCCAACGACTTCACCAAAGAAGCCTGCATGGTCTGCCACACTTACGGCCGCGTGATCTCATGGCGCCGGTCCAAGGAGGAGTGGGACCTGCTCACCAAGATGCACATCGGCTATTTCCCGGTGATCGAGACGCAGGGCTTCCGGCGTCCCCCGCAGCCGCCCAACGCCCCTCCCCCGCCGCCCGGAACGGACACGCGGGACAATGTAGAGCGGGCGGTCGAGTTTCTGGCCAAGACGTTTCCCCTGCACACCCCGGAGTGGGCGGCGTGGCGGGCCGGGATGCGCGCGCCCAAGCTCGCCGGGCGCTGGCTGGTAAGCAGCACACAGATCGGCCGCGGGCGCATCTACGGCGAGATGGTCATCGAGCCGACCGCCAACCCCGACGAGTTCACTACTAACGCCAAGCTCGTCCAGGTGAAGAACGGCACGACCAGCACACGCTCCGGGCGCGCCGTGCTCTACGCCGGGTATGCCTGGCGCGGGCGCTCCACCAGCAGCGACTCCGACGACGCCAAGCAGGCGCGCGAGGTGATGATGGTCGCCCGCGACCAATCTCAGATCGAGGGACGCTGGTTCTGGGGCGGCTACGACGAGTTCGGTGTGGACGTGACCCTGCGCCGCGCGGGCAGCGATCCGGTGGTGTTCGGCGTCGACCGCCTGGCGCTCAAGACCGGCTCCACGGGCGAGCGGATCGAAATCTACGGCGATAATCTGCCAACCGGGTTGGCGCCGACCGACCTGGACCTGGGATCCGGCGTCACCATCAAGCGGATCCTCAACCAGTCCGCCCGGAGCCTCTCGGTAGAGGTCGACGTCGCCCAGGACGCTCTCGTCGGCAAGCGGGATGTGGCCGTCCGCCGCGCGGTGGCCACCGGCGCCTTCGCCCTTTACGACAAAATCGATTACATCAAGGTGCATCCGGGCGACGCCATGGCCCGCCTCGGCGGCAGCGGCCATCCCAAGGGCTACCAGCAGTTCGAAGCCATCGCCTACAACCGCGGGCCCGACAACAAGCCCAACACGGCCGACGACGTCAGCCTCGGCCCGGTCGACGCCACGTGGTCGATGGAGGAGTTCTACGCCGTCTACGGGGACGATGATAAGGACTTCGTCGGCACGCTCAGCCCCACCGGCCTGTTCACCCCCGCCGGCGAAGGACCCAACCCCAAGCGCAAGTTCGGACGCAACAACTACGGCGACGTGTGGGTGGTCGCCACCTACCAGCCCAAGGATGCTCCATCGGACGCGAAGCCGCTCACCGCGCGGGGCTACCTGGTGGTCACCATCCCGCTCTACGTCCGCTGGGACCAGCCGGAGGTCGCCGAATGAACGGTTACCGGCTCGGAGAGTTTCACGCCTTCGAAGGCGGTAGCAGGAAGTACTTATACCTGGTGCCGAGCGGGGCCATCTTCGAGCTCACCGACCTGGCCGCGGACATCCTCGACCGGCTACGCTCCGGCGAGCGCTCTCAAGAAGAGCTGCTGGCCGGGCTCGGGCCTGACGCCGCAGAGGCGCTCGACGATCTCCACCAGGCCCGCGCCGTTTCGAACGGCAACGGCTTCCCCGAGCCGGCCGAGAAAACCCCGCTTCCTTTCCCGCTCAGCACCGTGGTGCTCAACGTCACTAACCAGTGCAATCTCTCCTGTAAGTATTGCTACGAGTTTGGCGAGGACCGCGTGGCCAACCCCGAGGGCAAGGCCAAGTTCATGCCCGAGGAGACGGCGCGGGAGGCGGTCGATTACCTGCTGGCCCACTCGCCCGGTCGCCGGGCCGTGCACCTGACGTTCTTCGGCGGCGAGACCCTGATGAACTTCCCGGTCGTCCGCTCGACCATCGCCTACGCCCGCGAGAAAGCGCACGCCGCCGGCAAGTACGTCGACTTCAGCCTGACCACCAACGCCACCCTGCTCACGCCGGAGGTCATCGAGTACCTGGCTGAAAACCAGGTCGGAGTGACCATCAGCATCGACGGCCCCAGGGAGCTCAACGACCAGTTGCGCGTGTTCCGCAACGGCCGCGGCAGCTACGACGTCATTGCCCCCAGGATCAAAGAGCTGCTCGCCAGGCATCGCTCGCGACCGATCGGCGCCCGGGTGACGCTGACCTCGCAGGTTGTCGACGTGCTGAAGATCTACCGGCACCTCCAGCAGGATCTGGGATTCCATGAGGTCGGCTTCGCCCCGGTGACCACCTCGCCGGTCCGCCTGTACTCGATCGGCGGCGGCGGTCTCGACATCGTACTGCGCCAGTTCCAGGTGCTGGCCCAGGAGTACCTGGAATACGCTCTGCGCGGCGAGCACCACGGGTTTTCGAACGTCACCGACACCCTGGCCGAGCTCCACGCGGGCATCAGTAAGGCCCATCCGTGCGGGGCCAGCCTCGGCCTCGTCGGCGTCGGCCCCTCGGGCGACATCGCCCCCTGCCATCGCTTCGTCGATTCCGACGCGCACAAGCTGGGCCATATTTCGACCGGGGTCGATCCCGGGAAGCAGGCGGAGTTCCTCGAGCGCGGCCACATCAGCCGGAAGCTCGAGTGCCACACCTGCTGGGCGCGTCCGGTCTGCTCCGGCGGCTGCTACCACGAGTCCTACGTGCGCTACGGCGATACCGGGCACGCCAACCTGCACTACTGCGAGTGGATCCGCGGCTGGACCGACACTTGCCTGCGCATTTACGGCGAGATCGCCGCGCGCAATCCCAAGTTTCTCGACCATTTTGACGAAAGGAGAGCCGCCGCATGAGACACCTCCGGGCGGTCAACCGCAAAGCGGTTCGCGTGGAAGAATGGATCGCCGCCGAGTCCGGCGACGTTTTCGCCCTGCAGCAGGGCGGCCAGCCCCAGGCGCCGCGGCCCCACTACCCGGCGGGCTGCTCGCTGGTCTTCTCCCCCGGCTGGGAGGTGGATTCGGCCGGCGGCACGGCCGGCCTGTGCCAGCCCGTCGAGCGGGACCTGTATGATTGCTACCTGACGTGCTTCTGGCCGGCCCAGGTCCCCGATCACCTCAATAACTATCCGGACTGGACCAGCAAGTGCGCCAGCGCCGCCAAGGACTGGCGCAACATCGACCTGGTGTTCCCATGATCAGCAGGCGCACATTCCTGTCGGTGGCCGCCGCCGGCTTCGGCCGGGCCCTGGTCGCCGCGCCCTCCGCCCCGACGCTGCTGTACGTCGGGGCCTTCCAGGACAAGATCCTGGTTTTCGACGAGGCCCAGGAGAAGGTCATCGACCAGATCCAGACCCGCACGGGCATCCCCCGCAACCTGACGCTGTCGCAGGACCGCAAGAAGATCTTTGTCTTCACGCTGAAGCATTGCGGCATCGAGGTGGTCGACGTGGCCACGCGCAAGGTGACCAGCCATTTCGAGCTCGACCAGGGAAACAGCCGCGTGTGGCTGCGGAACATCGCCCCCGACCCGGAAGGAAAACTACTCTATTCGGTGATCACTACGCGAATTAAGCAGATCGATCGCTTTGAGATCGAGCCGCCCAAGTTCGCCGTGATCGACGTCGCGCAGCGAAAGATCGTCAAGACCGTGGACTACCCCAAAGAGGGGGCCGCCGTGCACCGTCTGGGGGCCTCGACCCGCGTCTCGCCCGACGGCAAATACCTTTACATCTTCCGCGAGAACGTCCTCATCTTCGACACCACCGACTTCAAGCTGGTGGAGACCATTGAGCTCTCGAAGCCACCCTGGCCAGGCATGGAGACGGTCAATCTCGGCCCAGGCGACGACCCCAACGACGAGCCGGGCATCGTGACGGCCATCTTTAACTCCACCGACCCGATCGTACACCACCGCATTTTCGGCATCGCCCGCGTGGACCTGACCAGGCGCACGTTCGACTTCACGCCCGTCGGCCCGGCCACCACCGGCATGTATGGCCTGCGGCTCACCCCGGACCGCAAGACCGGCTACACAGTCGCCTTTCATGACAACCTGGGGAACCGGCGCTCCGAGTTCTGGGTGTTCGACATGGCCACGCGGAAGCTCGCCAACAAGGTCGAGTTCCCCGGGCCCAACAACTTCCGCTTCACCCTTTCGGCCAGCGGCAAGCAGATCTACATCCACGGTTCGGCGCCGGTGATGGACCTCTACGACGCCGCCACCCTGAAGCTCAAGAAATCGATCGACGTCGGCGCTGACCTGACCACGGGCCTGGTTGCTGTGCCGGCGTGACACTATGGAGTGGTCGGTCCACATCCGCAGCGCCCAGGATCTGGATGGGGACCTTACCGCTGAGCGGTTCGCCACACTCGAATCGAGCGCACGGCTGGGACCGGTGGTAACCGCACTCGCGCGCCGGATCGCACGCCTGACCCCAAGCGCCCGGTTCACGCGCTGCGCCTTCGGCACGGAGTTCTGCGAGAACCTGCTGCCCCCTCCGGCGGCCCTTGCCGCGGTTCGGGCTGCGGCCCGCAACCGGACACTGGCGTTTACTTTCCTCACGCCGTACGCTGGCACTGCAGGAATCGGCAAGCTGCGCGAGTTGTTCCCGTTGCTCCACGAAGGCGACGAGGTGGTCTTCAGCGACTGGGGTGTGCTGAACGTGCTGCGCCGCGAGTTCCCCCGCCTGCGCCCGGTGCAGGGCCGGCTCCTCAACAAATCGCTCCGTGATCCGCGGGTGATGGGCCTGTACGCCAGCGCCCCCGATCCGGGCGGCGCACTGGCCGGGAACACCCTGGCTGCGCTGCAGCGCTCGAATCTCGACAACGAAAGCTACACCCGCCTGCTCGCACGCCTGGGCGTGGCGGCGGTCGAGATGGACAACCTGCCCCAGGGGATGGACCTGAGCTTCGCCGATCGCGGCCTCGCTGTCACCGTGTACCTTCCCTTTGGATTCATCAGCACCAGCCGCTCCTGCATGGCGGCGGGCCTGCACTACCGCAAGCCGGATAAGTTCGGCCCCGGCGCGCCCTGCCGCCACGAGTGCCAGACCCACCTGCTCGAATACACCTATACCAACTCGCCCTTTCCGAATCGCGACCAGAAGTTCTATCTCAAGGGCAACACGTATTTTTACGCGCACAGCGAGCCGATGCTCGACGCCCTGTTCGAGCACGCGGCGGGCGGGCGCGTTTCGCGGCTTGTGTTCCAGCCCAGGCTGCCGATGGTCGAATCATGAAGATCCTCGCTCCCATCCGCGCCTACGACGAGCTCGAGATGCTGGCCGCGAGCGGCGCCGAGGAATTGTATTGCGGCGTCGTCCCGCAGGAATGGATATCGCGTTACGGCGGCGCCGCTTGGCTGAATCGCCGCAGCCCGAAGGGCGGGAGCCTCGAGACCTATTCGGAGCTTCGGCAGCTCGTGGACGCCGCGCATGCGCGAACCCTGCCGGTCTTCATCACCCTGAACGCTCCCTACTACTCGGCCGAGCAAATGCCGCTGGTGGTCGATTTGGCCCACCGGCTCTCGGACGAAATCGGCGTCGACGCTCTCATCGTCACCGACCTGAACCTGCTGGTGCGCCTGAACGAGGAAAAACTGGCCGCGGCGCTGCACGTCAGCTCGGTTGCGGCGACACTCAACAGCGAGGCTGTTCGCTTCCTGCTCAACTTCGGCCCGCGCCGCATCGTGCTCCCGCGCAGCCTGACCCTCGCTGAGATCGAATCCATCGTGAACGACGTGCGCGGCCAGGTCGAGATCGAGGTTTTCCTTCTCAACGACGGCTGCGCCTTCGAGGAGGGTTTCTGCGCAACCACTCACCACCACTCGGTCGGGGCGTTCTGTACCAGCCTGTCCGAGATGCGCGCCGAGTTCGAGTGGAACGGGCCGGTGTTTCGCAGCCGCCGCGAAAACTGGCTGCGCCGTAACCTGGCCGATTACCGCGAATGGGTCTGGTATCTCAACGGCAACGGGTGCAGCTCGACTCCCAAGGGGCTCCCTTACGGCCCCTGCGGGCTGTGCGCCATCCCCGACTTCCAGCGCATCGGCATCGACTCACTCAAGATCGTCGGCCGCGAGGCGCCCGCGCTGAAGAAACTGGCGAGCGTGAAGATGGCCCGCGACATCGTCGACCGCGCGCGCGCCGGGGTGCCCAAGCTCCACGTGATCGAGCGCGCCATTGCTCTGCGCGAGACCCCCGAGCACTGCCGCTCCGGCTACATGTGCTACTACAAAGTCGATGGTGCTCGCTGAATACCGGCGAATCCTGCCCTACATCGCTCCCTACTGGCGGCGGCTGCTGCTCGTGCTGGTGGTGAGCCTTTTCTCCACGGTTCTGGGTCTCGGCCAGCCGTATGTCTCGAAACTTCTTATCGACGAGGCGCTGCTGCGGCGCAACCCGCAGGCTCTGTGGCTCGCCGCCGCGCTGATGGTCGCTCTCACCGTACTGGGATTCGTCTTCAATATCCTCGCCAGCTACCGTTACATACGGGTGTCGGCGGAGGTGCTTTTCGACATGCGCCTGGCGCTTTACAGACACTTGCAGGCGCTTTCGCCGCGCTATTACGCGCGCGCCCGGCTGGGCGACATCGTCTCGCGTCTCAACAACGACATCGCCGAAGTGCAGCGTGTCTCGGCCGACACCATCCTGGCCTCGGTGGCCAACGTAGTGTTCCTCGCCGGCAGCGTGGCCATTATGCTATGGCTCAACTGGAAGCTTTTTCTGCTGAGCGTGGCCCTGCTGCCGCTGAGCGCCCTCGCCGTGCGCCACTATCAGCGTCGCCTGGCCGGCCACGTGCGCACCCTGCGTGAGCGCAGCGCCGAGATCGGCAGCTTCCTCATCGAGACCCTGCAAGGCATGCGGCTGGTGGTCACCTCGCACGCCGAGACGCACGAAGTAACGCGCTTTCGCGAGCGCAACCGCCGCTTCATCGAGGCGCTGCTCGGCATGCAGTTGACCTCCTATCTGGCCTCCGGAGCGCCCGGGGCGATCCTTACTCTCTCTACCGCCGCCCTGTTCCTCTACGGCGGCAAACTGGTCATCGACGGGGCGATGACCGTGGGGACCTTGGTGGCCATCATGGCCTACCACCTGCGGCTGCTCGGCCCCGTGCAGAATCTGCTCGGGATCCACACCAGCCTGGTTACCGGCGCAGTGTCGCTGAAGCGCGTGTTCGAGCTGCTCGACACGCCCGCCGAGGTAGCCGAGCGGCCCGATGCGGCGCCGCTCACCGAAGTGCGCGGTGAGATTGCCTTCGAGGATGTGAGCTTCCGCTACGACGAGAACCCGGTGCTCGAGTCGCTTTCGTTCCGCGTGCCGGCCGGCAGCATCTGCGCCGTGGTCGGACCGAGCGGTGCCGGCAAGTCCACCATCGCTGACCTGATCCTGCGCTTGTATGACCCCGATGCCGGCGTCGTGAAGCTCGACGGCCGCGACCTGCGCGACCTGCGGCTCCCCGATCTGCGCCGCGCAGTGGCGCTGGTCGACCAGACGCCGCACCTGTTCCACGCCACCATCCGAGAGAACATCGCGTACGCCCGCCCCGAGGCCACCGAGCAGGAGATCGGCGCCGCCGCCCGCGCCGCCGCCATTCACGATTCGATCGCTGCGCTGCCCCAGAGGTACGACACACTGGTCGGCGAGCGCGGCCTGACCCTCTCCGCCGGGGAGCGCCAGCGCATTGCCATCGCCCGCGCCCTGCTCCGCGACCCCAAGGTGCTCGTGCTCGACGAGCCCACCGCCGCCCTCGATCCGGCGAACGAGCAAAGCCTGTGCGATACGCTCCTCGGGCTGATGCGCGGCCGCACCGCCATCCTCATTACCCACCGGCCCGCCCTCATGGCCATTGCCGACCTGGTCGTGGAACCCGTATGTATCTCGAAGGCCTGACTGGCCGCGGCGTCCGCGTGGCCATCATCGACAGCGGGGTCAACCCCCACCACCCGCACGTCGGTGGCGTTGCCGGCGGCGCCGGCATTGGGCCGGGTGGCGAACACGATCTCTATCTCGACTTTCTGGGCCACGGCACGGCGGTTGCTGGGGCCATCCGCGAGAAGGCCTCCGACGCCTTGCTGTACGCGGTGAAAGTCTTCGACCGCACCCTCACCACCAGCGTGGATACCCTGCTCCAGGCGATGGAATGGTCGATCCGCCACGAGATGCACGTCGTCAACCTCAGCTTGGGTACCATCAAGCAGGAGCACCGCGAGCGCTTCGAGCAGATGATGGATCGCGCCGCGCAGGCGGGCATAGTGGTGGTGGCCGCCCGGGAAGCCTCCGGCCGGCCGATCCTTCCCGGGTGCTTACCCTCGGCCATCGCTGTCGGCCTGGATTGGAATTGCCCGCGCGACGCCTACCGCTACGAGGGTGGGACGTTCTTCGCCTCCGGCTATCCCCGCGCAATCCCCGGCGTCTCACCCGAGCGCAACCTCAACGGCATCAGCTTCGCCGTGGCCAACATGACCGGCTTTGTCGCCCGGGCGCGGGAGGCTGGTGACCCGGGGGGCCTGCGAAAGCTACTGATCGACGCGCTCGGAAAGTGTCCCATATAGTTCCGGCCGCCGGGTTCGCAGCGTGTAATTCGGCTGGCTCCGAGCCTCCTCAATCTTCTCCGGCAACAGATCCACCAGTAGCATGTCTTCCCGGATCCTGTCACACGGCGTCTGTGCGACCACCTCCCCCAGCGGGTCGATCACTACGCAGCCTCCCGCGTGATGCGGCTGGTTCGGGCTGTCCTTAGGATACGTGTCTACATAGCCCGCTCGTCCCGCTTGGTCGCACACCACGGCGTAGCAGGCGTTCTCGAACGCGCGCATCGGATAAGTGCTCAGCCAGAATCGGCGCGAGCACTCGGCCGCCTCCCGCTCGGACGCCGGATCGTCGGTCCACATCTTCCGGCGCATGGCGTGCGGCATCAGCAGCACGTCCGCGCCCCGCAGAGCGAGGATCCGGGGCACCTCCGGCAGCCAGTTGTCGTAGCAGATGGAAATTCCCGCCCGGCACTTCCCGAGATCGAACACCGTCATCTCCGTTCCGCCCTTGTAATAGATCACCTCATCGCGGGAGAGATGAATCTTGCGCTGCGCCCCGATGAAGCCATCCGGGCCAACCAGCACCTGCGTGTTGTAGACGATGTCGTTTTCCTTCTCGCTCAGCCCCACGCAGAGAACCAGCCCGAGCCGCTTCGCCACCCGGCACAGGCGCTCGGTGCTGGGGCCCGCGGGCACCGGCTCGGCGTTGTACCAAGTGCGGGGATCGCAATGGCCGTGCACCACCAGTTCGGGAAACAGCGCCAGCTCCGCGCCGGCTTCCCTCGCCTTCTCCGCCCAGCCCTCGATCGACTCCAGGTTGCGCTCCGCCTGCCCCAGCAGGCCGTTCATGGTGACGGCGGCGACGGTGATTTTTTGCATGGGCTGTCGGTCGTTGTGCCGCTTAAGAACTCGAACGCAAAATAATCCTCAGACGAGCCGACGATCCGCGACCCTGTTGTCGGTGTTCATCTGTGGCCCCCTATTATAATGCTCCCGCCACCTCAATCTGCGTGACCCGGTGTCCATCCGGCAGGTGCCGGCGAGATACGCGTTCTGATGGCCGTGTGGTAAAAGTGTGACATGAGCCCCGACGCGTTCGAGCGACTTGAGCAGGCCCTGCGATCGGGCGGCCCCGAGGCAGGATTCGAGTTTCTGTTGCGGAAATTCCAAGAAGAAAAAAATTATCCGCGAATCTTCGAAGCGCGGCTCATGAAAAAGCGTCGCGAGCTGGGATTGCCGCTGATCCAGGTCGATTCGCTGGAAGACCTGCCCGCGGACACGCGCCGCGCCTACGAGCAGGCCTACCTCGACGCCGCTCGCGAGGTAGGAGGCCTGTTCCTGGCTGACGGCGAGATTCAACGCGCCTGGCCGTACTTTCGCGCCATCGGCGAAACCGCCCCGGTGGCCGCCGCCATCGAGCAGCTCACGCCCGACCAGGGAACCGAACCGCTCCTCGAAATCGCCTTCCACGAGCGGGTCCACCCCCGGAAAGGATTCGAGCTGCTTCTGGCCAACCACGGCATTTGCCGGGCGATCAGTTACTTCGAGGGCTACCCGGTTCGCGAAGGCCGCGAGCAAAGCCGCAGTCTGCTCGTGCGAACCCTGCACACCGAGCTGGTGGAGAGCCTGAAGCGCACCATCGTCCAGCGCGAAGGCCCGGCGCCCGACACGTCGAGCGTATCCGACCTCATTGCCGGCCGTGACTGGCTCTTCGAAGACAATTGCTACTACACCGACACCTCGCATGTGGTCTCGGTGCTTCGCTTCAGCATCGATTCCGAAGATCCGCAGACGCTGGCTCTCGCCGCGGAGATTGCCGATTACGGCCGGCGTCTGGCGCCGATGTTTCACTACAAGAGCGACCCGCCGTTCGAGAACATCTATGAGGACCACGCCATCTACCTGCGCGCCCTCCTCGGCCAGGACGTAGACATGGCCATCGCCCACTTTCGCCGCAAGCTTGCAGCAAGCGATCCGGCCGAGGTTGGAGCAGGCCCCGCCCAAGCCCTGGTCGGACTGCTCGCCCGCCTCAAGCGCTACCCTGAGGCGATCGAGGTTTCGCTCGAGCATCTCCGCGACGCCGACCCGAGCCAGCTCGCCTGTCCTTCGGCCTTGCAGTTGTGCCAGCTCGCCGGCGACTTCACGCGGCTCCGCAAACTCGCCCAGGAACGAGGCGATCTGCTCAGCTTCACCGCAGCCACTTTGCAGGAATAATCGGGAGGAAGCGCCCCACGACCTGCTGGGACGGGTGTCCGCTCAGGCGGTAGGCATCCGCAATCTCTACCTCGCCAGCGTGGCCCTGCTGGTCGCCATCGCCGTTTTCAGCTATTTCCATCTGGAACGGCTTGCGCGACAATAGGGGCATGGCCAGCGTACCCAAGCCGCTCGATTACGCCGCCTACCTGAAGACGCCCGAAACGAAGCGCCGCTTCGACATCGTGGATGGGGAGTTCCAGTTTATGTCGCCTGCACCCGATACCATCCATCAGCAGACCGTGCTCGAGGTCTGCGATTACCTGAAGCGTCATGTCGAGCGCTACGATCTGGGGCAAGTGTTCGTCTCGCCCGTGGATGTGATCATAAGCAAGACTCCCATGCGGACCCGGCAGCCCGATGTGCTGTACGTCTCGCGGTCCCGCCAGCACCTGGTTCAAGCCCAGATTGAGGGAGGGCCGGATTTGGTTGTGGAGATTCTTTCCCCCGGCAACACGCCTAAGCGAGTCCAGGAGAAGCTGCGGGACTACGCCGCGATCGGTGTCCTGGAGGCCTGGCTGCTCGATCGCAAGCAGCGAGTCATCGGCGTCTGGCGCCCGGTTCAGGGAGTGTTCCAACAGACCGCCTTGTACCATCCCGGCCAGCGCGTGCGGTCTAACGTCCTGCCCCGCCTGCGCCTGCCCGTCGACAGAGTCTTTCCGCGGTAGCGTACCGCAACGACCAGTCACACATCCCAATCTTCATGGGATCAGGCTTGATGTTCCGGATGGGTACAGCCGGGAAATTCCGCAAGCGCCGTGTTGCCCTTGTATTGGAGGTCCTTGTGGATCCCGATCTCGGAGGTGTAATACCCGTCGATGGTCATCGACTTGAGGCGAGCGAAGAAGCGCTCCAGTTCAGTGGAGGGCTTCCCTTCGTTGGCGGCCATGGCGGCCATGATCTGGTCCTGCTCAGCCGCGCTCAGCTTCAAGAATGGCTTCTGGAACCGCCTCTGCGCCTCAGCCTCGACCGCTTTGAGGCCGGAGCCCCATTGCTGCTGCGCGTCCTTCTGGCTGTTGGCCACCATCAGGTCGGTGAACAGGCTCACCTTCGCCTCGTGGGCGCCGGGCGAGTGGTCGTCGGCAGGAATAATCAGGTCCGAGAGCTTGTCGAGCAGCTCATTCTGAGCCTGGCTGAAGAATTGCAGCTTGTAGGCAGCCGGCGCCTGGGCGATCTGTACCAGGTGCTGGTGCGCGCCTTCCAGCCGCTCGGCGATCACCCCGGCGGCGATGAGCTTCAGTGCAGTACGTCGTTCCATGCCCGACATTCTACCACCTCCCAAGCACCAACAGCGCACGCGAAGACGCCAAGGGAGAAAAGCACGCCAAGAAACTCTTTGCGTCTTTGCCTCCTTAGCGTCTTGGCGTGCGCTTCTAGGTAAACCTTCACGGCGCGTACGTCCGCCCCCGATGCTGTCCCACCAGGATTTGAAATAGCCGGTGAGCGATCAGCTCGTGCAGCGTGAGCAGCTCGCGGTTGGCCGCCGCCAGTTCGGCCGCCGCCCCCTTCCCCCCGCCGCCGCGCTTCAAGGCCTCCGTCGCTTCGTGGATCACCGGGTCCGCCAGCGCCTCCCCCGCCATCTCCCACAGCGTAATGAAGCGGTCCACAGCGGTCGGGAAGCTGACCTGGAAGACCCCGTAATTCGAGGTCGTCCGCGGTGGCTTGTAATCGAGGTTGAACGGGCCGTTGTAGTTGTGCGCGCGCAGCAGCACCAGCACGTTCAGCCAGTCGAGCGGATTCACCAGCCCCACGGCGATGTCCACGTCGTGCTTGAGCCGGTAGCCGTCGTTGATGTCGAAGTGCCAAAGCTTGCCCGCCAGGAGCGCCCGGGCCAGGGCGGCGCGCGGCGCGGCGCCCCACATCAGCTCATGCAGGTATTCCGGGTTCACTCCCACCATCTCCGGATGCTGTAGCAATCCGCTCGCGATAAACGCCAACATGGCGTCGGTCGTGGGCAGGATGATCTCCGCCTGCGGCTCGAAGGGCTTGGCCTCGAGACAGTGCTTCAGCGTCGACCGCCCCATCTGGCGCGCCACTTCGATGTCGCGCTCGCAGGCGGCGTTGATCCCGTCGGCGAACCAGCGAATTGTCTGCGTCTCGTCGATCGCCCCCTGCACCAGGTACCCCAGGGTCCCCGGCCAGTAGACTGCGAACTGCGCCCCAAGCTGATGCCCGATCTCCACCGTATTGGCCAGGCGACGGGCGGCATACTCGCGCACCTCCGGCGCCTCCGCCGCCGCGCTCGCCGCCCACACCGGGTGGTAGAAGGTCTCTGTGGTCACCATGGAGCAGCGCAGTCCGTGCTGGTCGAGATTCTTCTTGATGTCAGCGACGATCTCCCATTGCGCATCAGTGAGCAGCGTCTCGGTGGGGATCACGTCGGTGTCGTGGGTGGCCCAGCAGGGGATCCCGATGCGGGCGTACTGCCGGATCACCTCCTGGTAGCTCACCGGATCCCGGGTCGGGGCGTGGAACAGCGCCTGCCCCTGGTAAGCGGCGGCCCATTGCGGCCCGCTGATAAAATACCTGCGGCGAACCTCTGGTGAATAGCTGCCGCCGCAGGCGGCCGTCAAGCGGTCGATCAATGCGCGTTGCGTTTCGCTCATAGTTCTTCAGTTGTAGCGCAGGCGGCAGCGAAAGGAAAGTCCGTATGCGGGTTCGTATACAAGCGACGCTGGAGCGCCGGTTTCACCTCACCGAGCACGACACAACCGCGGGTCGCGAGATGCTCGGCGGGGTGACCACGTTCCTCACCATGTCCTACATCATCTTTGTGCAACCCGGCTTGCTCTCGCAGGCGGGCATGGACTTCCAGGCGGTGATGGTCGCCACCTGCCTGGCTTCGGCTCTAGCCACCATCCTGATGGGCCTCGCCGCCAACTACCCAGTGGCGCTAGCTCCCGGCATGGGCGAAAACTTTTTCTTTGTGTATACGCTGTGCGGGGCCTATCACCTGAGCTGGCAGCAGGCCCTGGCCGCCACCTTTCTCGCCGGAGCGGCCTTTATGATTCTGGCTCGCTTCGGCTTGCGTAGCAAGGTCGTGAACGCCATCCCCGCCTCGCTCAAGACCGGTATCGCCGCCGGTATCGGCCTGTTCATCACCCTGATCGGCATGCAGTATGGACGGCTGGTAGTGGCCCACCCAGCCACCCTGGTCCAACTCGGGGACCTGCGCAGCCCGGTCGCCCTCACCACGCTCGCCGGGCTGCTGCTCACGCTCGTGCTCACCGCACTCCAGGTGCGCGGCGCCATCCTGCTCGGGATCCTTGGTTCGACCCTGGTCGCCGCGGCTCTTGGAATGGTGCGCTACACCGGCTTCATCGCCTGGCCCGGCGGCCTCGCGGCGACCTGGTGGAAGATGGACTTTGCAGGGTTACTGAAGCTGGATCCGGCCACGATCGGGATTGTCGTCTTCGTCCTGTTTTTCCTCGCTCTGTTTGACACCGTGGGCACCCTGGTCGGAGTCGGCCGCCAGGCCGGCCTCATGCGTGACGGGATGCTTCCGCGAGCCGAGCGGGCGCTGTTTTCCGACGCCACCGGCACGGTCGCCGGGGCCGCCCTCGGCACCTCCACCGTCACCTGCTACATCGAGTCGGCGGCGGGAGTTTCCGACGGCGCCCGTACCGGCCTCGCCAACCTCACCACCGGCGCATTGCTGCTGGTGAGTGTACTGTTTACCCCGCTCGCCCGCATGATTGGCGGCGGTGTTCCGGTGGCCGGCGGCGTGGCTTATCCCACACTCGCCCCGGCCCTGATCCTGGTCGGGGCGATGATGATGCGCAGCGTCCGGGAGATGGAGTGGGACGACCCGACCGAATCAGTTCCCGCCTTTTTGACGATGATCCTGATCCCCTTTTCGTTCTCGATCGCCGCCGGGGTCGCCGCCGGGTTCGTCATCTACGCGGCCACCAAGCTCCTGACCGGCCGCTGGAAGGAGTGCCCGGCGCTGGTCTACGTGTTCGCGATTCTATACGTGCTGGTGGCCTTGCCCGCCCGCCACTGATCTTGATAAACTTTGGTGGGGTAAGCCTCCGGCTTGCCCTGCTCCCTCGAGGAAGAAAGAAATGCCGACGACCTCCGAAGTGAATCGCAGACATTTCATGGCCACGGCCATGGGCCTCGCCGCAGCGGCGGCCACGCTGCCGAAGCTGCGCGCGCAAAACGGCGGCAAATCCGCCAACAGCACCGTGGGCTACGGCTTCATCGGCGCCGGCAGCCGCGGCCAGCAGTTGCTCCAGCACTTGAGCCGCACCGAGGTCGGCCGCCCCATCGCCCTGTGCGACATCTATTCGGAGAACCTCAAGAAGGGCATCAAGACCGTCGGCGGCAACCCCGAAGGATATTACGACTACAAAGAGCTGCTCGCCCGCAAGGATATCGACGCCGTCTACATCGCCGTACCCCTGTTCACGCACTTCGAGATCACCAAGGCGGCGCTCGAGGCCGGCAAGCACGTCTTCTGCGAGAAATCCCTGGTCTTCACTCCCGAGGAGGTCCACCAGCTCCGGGCCCTGGCCGCCAAGTACCCCAACCAGATCATCCAGGTCGGTTTGCAGCGCCGTTACAGCGAGTTCTATCAGGTGGCCCGGCAGATGATCGACAAGGGCATGCTCGGCCGCGTGACCCACATGCAGGCCCAGTGGCACCGCAACGGCGACTGGCGCCGGCCGGTAAAGGACAAGACGCTCGAAGAGCAGATCAACTGGCGGATGTATCGAAAGTACTCTGGAGGCCTGGTCGCCGAGCTCGCCTCCCACCAGATCGACATCGCCGAGTGGATGTTCGGGTACCCCCCGGTGTCGGTGATGGGCGTGGGCGGCATCGACTACTGGAAGGACGGCCGCGACATCTACGACAACATCCAGCTCATCTATACCTACCCCAAGGGCGAGAAGCTGATGTACAGTTCCATTACCAACAACGCCCACATGCCCTACAGCGGCCTGCAAGGGATCCGCGAGGTGGGCGAGGTGATCATGGGCGACGCCGGCACCATCCAGATCTCGCTCGGCAAGGGCATGTGGTACCGCGAGCCCGACGCCCCCAAGGTTGGCAAGGCGGGCGCGGCCAAGGAGAACTGGACCGCCGGCGCCACCGTCACCGAAGCCGCGCTGACCAAGGGCTTCCCCATCCTGCCCGGCCAGGACGTGGACACGAGGGACAGCGACAGCTTCATCGCCAAGGAAGTGAAGTTCGCCAAGCGCTGGCTCTACAACAAGGGCATCCTGGTGCCGGAGGAGGTTCGCGATCCGGTGGGCATCGAGCTCGAGGACTTCCTGCTCTGCGTCCGCGACGGCAAGAAGCCCAAGGCGAATCTCGACGTCGGCTTGAACGACTCCATCGGCGTCATCCTCGCCAACCTGGCCATGGATCAGGAGCGCAAGGTCAAGTTCAGCGAGATCGAAACGATGGGCAAGGGCGAGAAAACCCCCGCCAAAAAGCGCGGTTGACCGCAGCAGGGCGCCTCTGGGGCCCACGATCTACGATCCACGATCCGCTCCCTAGTAGTAGTCCGAGCAGCTCAGGTAATACCCGCACGTCTCACACACCAACTTGCACTTCCGCTCGGACAGCCGCGTGGAGCACACGGGACAGTACAGGATCGGCTCCTGTTCCTGCTCCGCCGTGGTCTGGTGCTCGGGCTCCGGCATCGCCGTGCTATACTCCCGAATCTTACCATGTGGCTTCCCCTGCTACTGGCCATTCTCCTCGGCGGCGCCGCCTTTGCCCAGCCGGCTCCCCTCCAGGAGCGCGCGCAGCAATACTTCCTCGACCTGCTCCGCCTCGACACTAGCAACCCCCCGGGCAACGAAACGCGCGTGGCGCGGTACCTGAAAGAGGTCTGCGACCGCGAGGGTATCCCCGGCGAGTTGCTCGGCGCCGATCCAGACCGACTCAACTTCGTCGCCCGCCTCCCGGGAACTGGCCCAGCGCGGCCCCTGATGCTGATGGCCCACAGCGACGTAGTCCCGGTCGAGCGCAGCCAGTGGACGGTCGACCCTTTCGCCGCCCTAGTCAAGGACGGCTACATCTGGGGACGCGGCGCCCAGGATAC
>JACQDI010000350.1 GCA_016201195.1 Acidobacteriota bacterium
AAGGTTGAAAGGGCTGCATCGCCGGTGAGGCCCGGACTCGTGAGACCGGGTTTCGATAACCTCTCTCCGCCGGCGCGCCGAGTCAGACCTTGCGCACCCCGGTTATCCGAGGGAAACCTCGGATAGCCGGCTCGGAGTATTGCTCACTCGTACCCAACTCCCCGCGCCGTCGTGTGTGTTCGCCAGGCCGCGTTACTGGCTCCTGCCGCGGGCGGCGATCGTCCACACCGCCTCCACCTTGTCGCCGCGCACCGCATAGAGGCGGTCGTAGAGGTTGACCGAGGGGTCGCAGTGGGGGATCACGAATTCCAGCCGGTCGCCCACCTTCAGCTCGCGCTCGGCTTCCGAAAAGTCGATGCGGCCGTGCTCGTCGCCGGCAAAGAAGTATTTCAGTCCCGTCACGTTTTTCGCTTCGGGCGCCCAGGGCTTGTCGGTGGAGAAGGCCTTCAGCCCGGCGTCGACGATGGCCTTTCTGGGCTCCGGGCGGCTGACCACGGTGGTCAGGACCGTGAGCGCGCTCGCGAAGTCGGTGTATTTCTCCGAGCCGTCCTGGCTGCCGATGCGCGCGTAGTCCACGTCCATGAAAATGAACGAGCCGGGCTGCAGCTCGGTGATGCCGTCGATCTCCGTGTCGATGTTGTAGGTGCCGGTCGATCCGCCGGAGAGCAGGTGCACCTCGAAGCCGGCCTTCTCGAGCAGGCAGCGCGTCTCGACCGCCTTGCCCATCGCCTCTTGGGACACTTCGCGGCGCTTGGCGAAGGTCACCGTGTGCGACGCGTGACCGGCGTAGGCCTGCAGGCCTTGGAATGTCAGGCCCGGCATCCTGGCGATCTTCTGCGCCAGCTCGACCGCCGGCTGGCCGGGGGTGATACCGGTCCGGTTGCCGACGTAGAGATCCAGGGCCACGTCGAGGCGGGTCTTCTCCGCGAGCGCGGCTTCCGAAAGCTCCCGCGCATTCTCTTCGTGATCGACCACGAAGATGGTGTCGGGAGCGGCGGCGGCCAAGCGCAGGGCGCGCTCGATCTTACGCTTGCCGATCACCGCGGTGGTGATCAAAAGCCCCCGGATGCCGTGCTCGGCAAAGACCTCGGCTTCGCTGAGCTTGGCCGTGCAGATGCCCTGGGCCCCGGCCGCGATCTGCGCCCGGGCGATCTCGGGGCATTTGTGAGTCTTGGCGTGCGGCCGGAACCCAAGCCCGCGCTCCCGGACGTGGCTCGCCATCTTGGTCAGGTTGCTTTCGAACGCCTCCAGGTCCACGATCAGGGCCGGTGTGTGCAGGTCGTCCTTGGTCACGTTGCCGAGTGTAGCATGGCGGATCCACGTTCCTACGCGGTCCCCGAATAATTCAGCCGATTCAATCCAGCCAGCGCCGCCACTTTGTAGCACTCGGCCAGGGTCGGATAGTTGAAGACGGTGTTGACGAAAAAGTCGATGGCGCCCTCGAAGGCCAGCACCGCCTGGCCGATGTGGATCAACTCGGTGGCCCCTTCGCCGATGATGTGGACCCCGAGCAGGCGCCGCGTGTCGCGGTGGAACAGGAGCTTCAGCAGGCCGGTGGTGTCGCCGATGATCTGGCCGCGGGCGATCTCTCGATAATTGGCAATGCCTACCTCGTAGGGGACGTCTTCCTCCGTCAGTTGGCCTTCGGTCTTGCCGACGAAGGAGATCTCGGGGAGGGAATAAATGCCGTAGGGGAACAGGTGTGGCGCCGAGGTCGTCGGTTGGTGGAAGGCATGGCACGCGGCCAGCCTCCCTTGCTCCATGGAGACGGAGGCCATGGAAGGGAAGCCGATCACGTCGCCGGCGGCGTAGATATGGGGCACGGCAGTCTGGAAATTCTCGTTGACCTGAAGCCGCCCGCGCTCGTCGGCGGCGAGGCCCGCGGCGGCCAGGTTCAGCGACTCGGTGTTGCCTTGCCGGCCCACCGCGTAGAGCAGGGCGTCGGACCAGATCTGTTTCTTGCTCTTCAGCCTGGCGCAAACCTTGCCGTCGGGCGTCTTCACCACCTCCGCCACTTCCTCCCCCAGCCGGAAGGTCACCCCCTCGCTCCTCATGTGGTAGCTCAAGGCTTCTATGATCTCGTCGTCGACAAAGTCGAGAATCCGCGGCCGGCGCTCCACCAGGGTCACCTGAATCCCCAGCGCCGCCGCCATGCAGGCATACTCGACGCCGATCACCCCGCCGCCGACCACGGTCAGCAGCTTGGGCAGCACGGGCAGGCTGATCAGGGCGTCGGTATCGAAGATCGTCGTGCCGTCCAGCGGAATGGAATCGCAGTGGGTGGGACGCGTGCCGGTCGAGATCAGCACATAATCGGCTCGGCAGATCAGATCACCCTCGGGGCCCTCCACGCGAATCAGGTGGGGATCCACAAACGACGCCCGCCCGGTGAGGATCTCGACATCGTTGCGGCGAAACTGGTCGTTGAACACCCCGACCTCCGTGCGGATCACCTCGCCGACCCGCCGCGTGAGATCCTCCATCGAGATCTTGTGCTTGGTGTTGTAGGCGATGCCATAGAGGCCGCGCTGCTTGAAGCCCGACAGATGCAGCACAGCTTCCCGCAGGGTCTTGCTGGGAATGGTGCCGGTGTTGATGCACGCGCCTCCCAGGCAGGCCTTCATCTCGACGGCGGCGACGCTCTTGCCGAGTTTCGCCGCCTGGATGGCCCCGTGATGGCCCGCCGGCCCGGTGCCGATCACCACCAAGTCATATTCCTTCATGTTCTTTAAAATACACGATCCTCGGCACGTGGCGCAGACACTCGTGTCTGCCGCGCCAAGACTCCCACTTGCGTCCCCGCGGCGCGGCGTGCGACAGTGAAGGCGCAGCAGGAGGCGCCGTCATGTCCAGAATGATGTGGAGCGTGGTTGTCCTGCTGGGAGCGGGAATCTCCCTGTGGGCGGCTGACTTCTGGGAGAAGAAGAAGTTCGCCGAGTGGACGGACAAGGAAACGCGGCAAATGATG